>CAYVPX010000199.1:0-3145 GCA_964453935.1 uncultured bacterium
TATTCTTCGCTAAATACTGTATTTTGAAAGTTTGTATTCAAGATTTGTTTTCAGATTAAGTTTATTTCTTAATGTTTTAGTCCTTTTTTTTAGTTTCGCAATTAATGAATCATTTTCATTTTCTTCCAACTCAAGTTCTATTTCAAATATTTCTTCTTCCAATAATTCAATTTCACTATTTAATTTATTCAAGCTATTGCGGTAAAATACTTTTTTCCTTCTGATCTCCTTTTGCGAAAGTTTATTGTTACCCTCCTTTGCGGTATTGTCTGCCATAAGATATTTATTATAAACATAGTTAAAATCGCCAAAGTAATTTATCAGTTTTTTATTCCTAATTGTTGTTACCTTATTCACTGTCTTTCTCAGTATCTCTTTATTATGGCTAACTAAGATTATGCTCCCCGAATATTTCTCAAGAACATTAATAAAAACATTTACCGTATCAACATCAAGATTATTTGTGGGTTCGTCAAGGATAATTAAATTTGCCCGTTGATTTATCAAATTCAAAAGCTTTATTCTTGCCCGTTCACCACCGGATAGTACGGAGATTTTCCTATGAAGATCCTTTGTAAATAAATATTTTGCCAAGATTGCCCTGTAATTTTCATAAGAAATGGACTTCCCGAATTCCTCGAGTGACAGGTCATTAAGTTCTCTCTTAAAATCTTGTGAAAAAATAGCGTATTGGGTCATCTTATTAATAAATATTCTGGTATTGTTAAGCTCAATATCATTAGGTTCATATATCGCTTTTAGCAATGTGGTTTTCCCTTCGCCATTCGGAGCAAAAATACCCACCTTATCACCTTTTTCTACTGTAAAATCTCCTCCATTGATAATTATTCGTTCTCCATACCCCAAATTAATGTTTTCAATTTTTAAAAGGACCTGAGGAAGCTTTGGTATTTCGTGAAATTGAAATGAAATATCCTTTGTTTGTTTGGGGACTTCAATAAGCTCGATTTTATCAAGTATTTTTTGCCTGGCGGTCGCTTGTTTTTTAGAGGATTCCCTCGCTATGTTTTTTTTTACGAATTCCTGAAGTTTTTTTATATGTTTCCGCTGCAAATGGTATTGTTTTAATAATTGATCCATTTGGTTTTTCTTCTGTTTCTTATATTCAGAAAAATTTCCGGTAAAGATCTTCATTTTTTTATTTTCTACTTCAATTATTTTATTTGATAGTCCGTTTATAAAATCAAGGTTATGCGAAACAAAAATTAATAAGCCGTTAAATTTTTTCAATTTATTTTTCAGCATTGCTAAAAGTTTCTCATCAAGATGGCTTTCCGGCTCATCAAGCAAAAGGATGTCGGGATGTATGGAAAGTAAGGTAGCAAGAAATGCTCTCATCTTATAACCACCGGAGAATTCACCCATTTTTTTACTATAATCATCTGTAGAAAAACCCATTAAACTGAGATTTTCAGGAATATGCTCTTCAAAATAGGCATAATTATTATCTAATTTTTTTAAGTATGAATGAACAAAATCATAGAGGTCAATTTTATTATCTATGTCAATAACATCTTGCGGAAGGTATCCTATTCTTTTTTTCCCAATGCCCCCGATTTGACCAGAAAAGTCATTATTTTCTCCTGAAAGGATCTTTAAAAATGTGGATTTTCCTGCACCATTCTTACCAAATATTACATATTTGGAATTTCCATCCAAATTAATGTTTATATCTGACAGTATAGTAGTTCCGCCGAGTTCACAATTAAGATGAGAAATAACAATAGAAAATGGCATCCTATAGCAATGAACTTACTGCAGCAGTATCAACAATATCAAGGTATGATGCCCCTCTTGAAAGATCACATAATGGTTTATTAAAACCTTGTATTACAGGACCAATAGCAGTGGCATCAGCAATTCTTTGTACAAGTTTATAAGATATATTGCCGGAATTGAGATCAGGGAATATCAAGATGTTCGCTTTTCCCATTAGAGGAGAATCTTTTGCTTTTCTTTGTGCTACCTCAGGAACGATCGCAGCATCAGCTTGTATCTCTCCGTCATAAAGGAAATTAACCTTACGTTCTTGAAGGATATGAACAGCATCTTTAACGATCTGTGTCTCGGGTGATTTTGCCGAACCTTTTGTTGAAAAAGAAAGCATGGCAACACGTGGTTCAAAATTCAATATTTTTTTTGCATTATCTGCTGTCATTTGTGCAATATCTGCTAATTGAACTGAGGTAGGATTTGGAACAACAGCACAATCAGCAAATAAAAATACTCCATTTTCTCCCATTTCCTTTTTATTTGTGACTATAATAAAAAAACTTGAAACGGTGTGGATCCCTTCTTTTAGCCCGATTATCCTAAGCCCGGCACGTAAAACATTAGAAGTAGTATTTACAGCACCTGCTACCTCTACATCGCCAAAGTCATGTTTCAAAAGCATGGCACCGAAAAAAACATCTGCCAGCACTTCTTTCTTTGCTTGTTCATATGTAATAGGAATATTTTTCACCTTGCGACTTTCAAGATATTCTTGAATAAATTCTTCTGTATTTTCAAATGTGTTTGGATTTATAATAGTAATATTCGAAAGATCAATAGAATCTGTTTTCGCAATTTTTAAAATTTCATTTGTATTCCCAACCAAAATCGGATTAGCGATCTTTTCCTTTTGTAAAAATTCAGCAGCTTTCAATGTCCTAATATCATAAGATTCCGGAAGAATGACCTTCTTGTAAAATTTCTTTGCTTTTTCTCTAATTATCTTATTCATTACATACTCCTTTTATTAAATCATATTTTATATTATAACAAATTTCTTTTATTTTTAAAGTGTTGTCTTCTCAAGGTAATATAAAAATTCAATTCCACTTCTTTTTTGAAAGGTTAAAAAGTTGAAAAGTTATAATACAGTGAATAGTAAAAAGTGAATGGTGAATAGTGGAAAAGCCATAAACTTCAAACCTTAAACTCCAAACTGCTTTTTTAATTGTCAATTCTCAATTTCCCCTGTCTGCGCCTGCCTGTCCCGTCTGGACGGTAGATAGGTGCAACGCACAGGCAGGCATTGTCAATTGAAGAAGGTTGAAAGGTTGAAAAGTTGAAAGGTTATAATATAGTGAATAGTAAAAAGTGAATGGTGAATAGTGGAAAGCAAAAAATGAGATTGCGA
>CAYVPX010000200.1:0-3102 GCA_964453935.1 uncultured bacterium
TATAACAACTATTAATTCCATTAAGGTGAAACCTTTTCTTTTTTTCATATTTTCACCTATTGGCAAGTACATTCACTATTGGCGCCTTTACCTGAACATCCCACACCAGTGGTTGCTGTTGCAGTATTACCAGCACTATCTGAAACAGTAACGGCTACAGTAAAGTTTGCTGTTGTATTTTTTGCATAAGTATGAGTTTCAGTTAATGTATTATCATCGTTATAGGTATCTGCGGAACCGTCATCCCAATCAAATGAATAGTGTAATGTGCTATCATCGGGATCCGTTACTGTTACATCAAATTTTAAAGTTAAAGAATCAGAACTAACGCTTGAACAAGTAAAAGAATCTATTGTTGGCGCCGTATTTGTGTTAGTCCCCGAAGTACTTTTCGGATGGAGATCAATTTTACAAAGATCCGTATCCGATTCATTACCTGGATCCGTGACAGTAAGGATCACATTAATATGAACGGGTTCAGTGTCAGACGGACTTTGCTCGGCTTTTTCTTGCTTGTAAAATGTTTCATCATATGTGTGCCATGCAGTAGCTCCGGAGGAATTATTTCCATCACCAAAATCCCAATAATATGTAAGTTGATCCCTTGTGTTATCACAATCATTTGAAGCTCTGCCTTCAAAATAAATTGGTGAATCCACTGTACCAAAATTATCTTCACCTGCATTAGCAACAGGGGGATAATCGTAATCGGTTGTCTTCGTGCTGAATTCAAGATGTGTATTACACTTGTAATCCCTTGTAGGATCAGCATTTACGGTTAAATTATAATCCATTTCATCCATTGCAAATGGTTGTGCAGGGAAAGGATCATCTGTTGGTCTATCCATAAAATGCAGGTATAATATTGCTTTTGTGCCATATCCTTTTACCAATAATTTATCAGGGTCCGTTTGATCAAAAAATATTTCAATGGGAGCTCTTTTTCTTGATCCGGGATTTGGTTCTCCGTTTTTCCAATCCCAGATAAGATTATGTTTATAATCACTGCCATCTGATGCTTGAGTTTCTAAAACCACACTATCTATATATGGGAATGCAGCTGATGTATCTCCGGTTGATAAACAGACACTTTTATATGTAGGGTCGTCAATGTTCAAGCTATAAAGATAAATATCGCCATTCCTATAATCCGTTAATGAAATTGCAACAGTATCGTTATACCCGCCCTGCAATGCAACATCTCCTGATACATAAGGATCAGCCGTAGGATCATTATAATATATGGCATTAGATTGATGAATAATATTTGGTTTATCTTCTGGCGGTACCCAATTGGTCAACTTGGCGCTATCATTGGCAAATGCCCAAAATTTTATATCATTTCTTGAAGGGGGATATAAATCATAATTAAGTGTGTAATAATTATTTCCTGAAACATCAAATACCCATGTATTTGTGGTAGCATCGGTATCTTTTGAAATTATGCTAAATCCAATTGTATTTAATTCACATTCGTCAACAGCAAAAAATGAAATGGGTATTTTCCTTTCACCATATGGAACACAGTCCTCAAATCCTAAACCATCATAATCCAGATATATCATGGGCGGGTTAACATCCGTATCTGTAATGGTAACTGTTGTGGGTTTTGCAATTCCAAGATCAGCAGGAGTTGCAACCGTGTTTCCGCAGGTATCCTCTGCTTTAACCTTATAGAAAATATCGGGTTTATCATCAAATATTTCGCCACCCGACCAATTTGTCAAAGCAGATTGAGGTAAAGTCCAGAAAAAATTACCCTGTGAATCAGGTCCACTCTTATTCGTAATTTCCTGTAATGCACCAATATTCCCATTGGCATCCATTTTTGCCCAATATGCTGTTTCCGATGCTAATCCGCTAAGTCCATTAGAACCATCTAAAATTTTTGCAATAATAAGTCCTAAACAATCTTTTGAAACAATTCTACTTGTATAATCTAAAATTATTGGAGATTCGGTATCTTCAACATTTATTGGTAATGAATCGGAATAGCTTTCTCTCACGGTACCGGCGGCACATTTCTCACCGATATAATCATCTTTGGCATGAACCTCAAAATACATATCATAAGGTTCAACGTAACCCATACTTTCTGAACATGTGTATTCTCCTGTCTTTTCGGAAGCAGTATCTGCATTTTTTATTTCACTCCCCGGAATGGTTACAATATAGTAATTCAAATTTCCTGCATATTTCATTGGAATACTTTTGGCATTTGATACATCTTCTCCATAGTACCAATATAGAAATTCTACTGTTGGCAATTTAGAAACACATTGATCGTTTAATCCTATACGAATCTTATATGAGGTGGAAACATCAAGGGGGGTTGTTTTAATGTTAATGCTTTTATTATCAGTGGTCAATACCTCAATATTACTTACACTTGGATTGTCACAGCAACTTTTATCCATTGGTTCGAAACTTGAAATAACACTTGACATTTTAAATGTTCTTACTCTATATTTCTTTTTAAAAGTGGTATCATTTGAAAGAAGCACATTGATTATTGCCGTATATGTCAGGGGTGCTGTTTTTTCAGGCCATGTAACGGTAATAATTACTTGTTTTAGATCCTTTCCTTGTCCCGTATAGTCATCCGCACCATCGTTATCAAGATCGATCATTGGTCTCACCTTATACGCCTCATCAGCAGCAGGATTAATGGTTTGATCAAAAACCACATATGAAACATCTTCTTTTACAAAGTACTTTTTGGTCAATTTTAAGTTAAAGGTAGCATAATAGGATTTTGAGTTCTCAAATTCCCATGATTTATCTTTGATCTGGTCAAAATGTTTCTTTGCCAATGCTTCATCATGATCTATATGGATCTTGGCGATCTGCCTTGCCTCATTGGTATGGGTCAATAACGAGGATTCTTTTCCCGCCGTAACAACTGCTCTAATAACCGCAAAAAAACCAATGGTTATTATTGAAATTGCAAATAATAGTTCAATAATCGTTGTACCTTCGCGCTTCATCATAGCCTCCTAATCTCTAATTACCAATTAGCAATATCTGTGCCATTAAGTTATATTGAGCTATATTCGATTATTATTCTATTCGTTACCATTTATCGATTGAATTTTCAACGAT
>CAYVPX010000201.1:0-3071 GCA_964453935.1 uncultured bacterium
CTTGCCTTTTGATCCTTCATTTTCGCATAATAGTTAACCTGGTGGCTAATAACAGCATTAATACCAATTAGGATGACCAGAAGCACTATTGCTTCAAATCCCCAATAGATATAATCCATTTTTAATTTGACCGCCTGTTTTTTTTCAGGTATGAAATTGAGCTCTAACATAAAACGCTCCTATTTTTTATAATGTTCGTAAAGCTAACCCTGCTGCAACCGTGAACAAGGCATTCTTATATTTATCTTTATCGGCTTGCTTCATACTCATGCCATAAAAGGGATTTAATAATTCAACTTTTAATTTTAAATTTTCGCTTCCTTTTATTTTCGTGGCAATATATTCAAGAATAAAGGGGAAAAACGCACCGCCGCCAGATAATACGATCCTATTTAAGTCCGACTTTTCAATCTCCATCTCTTCAATGGTTTCATTGATTTGTGAAATTATGGTATTTAGTTGAGTTCCAAAATAGGACTTATAATACTTATCTAAAACTTCATTTTTAAACTCTTTATTCTCTCCCTCTGTCAAACTTCTTTTAAATAGCTCATATTTTGTCTCGTATGCTTTGTTAAAATCAAGTCCTTCATTACTTATTAGTCCCTCAATAATAAAACGATCATTAAAATTAAAGGAGGAATTAATACTTGCCAATTTAGCTGCTTTTATCCCAATAACATTCATATTATTAAAACCAATATCAATGAGTATAAAATTCTTTTTATTTTCTTCCAAATTTTTGATTTCATCATCATTATTCATTCTATACTCGAATATATTAAAGAGAGCAAACGGAATACCATCAAGTTTTGTAACCTTATAACCTGCTCTTGTAAATGTTTCAGTAAGAAAATTCACCGCCTCGATCTTTGCCGCTGACACTATGACCTTATTGGGAACTTCGCCACCACCCTTTATAATAACAGCATGAGATTTTCTAATACTTTTTTCATCATAATTTGTAAATTCCTGTTTATAAGCAGCTTGCAGTCCGCTATTAAATTCGTTGGATTCTTCATCACCCATAATCGGAATGATCCTGGTAACAAGGAAACGGGAATTTATGACAGAAATAACATTCTTTCCTTTCCCCCCTGCTTGTTTAATATTATCCACAACGGTTTTAATGACCTTGTCTTTAAATTCTTCGGGTATAGTTTCATTATTTTGCCCGGAGGCGGTGATCTTGTCTTCAACCGATTCCTCAAAAGGTGAAATTGCATAATTTGTAACTTGTATCTTGTTACCTAATTTTTTCATGGTTACTGTTTTTACAAAACGAGAACCAAAATCTACAGCAATACCAGGTTTGTCTGGATTAAGTAGGCTATCTAAAAACATACATACCTCCTTATATATAATTTTATCAAAAAATCATTAAAAAGTCAACCTTTTTCCCAAAATAACAAGTTTTTTTTGCTACATGCTGCATATTATTTGCTAACTACTATTATATTGTGATATATGGCTTAAGCACCAGTTGGAAAAAATGAGAGAAAAAGAGCACGATGTACAGTGAAACAATAAGAAACGGACCAAATGCAACATGATGTTTTTTAAAAAAGAGTAATATTATAAGACCGTATAAAGCTGCAAGGGTTGTCGATAAGACAAAAAAGATCATAAAATATCTATAAGTAAAGAAAAAAGCTAAGACCGTTCCAAGAAAAATATCTCCGCTTCCGAATTCTTCTTTTTTATAAAATAATTTTGCCAAAAAAAATATTCCTGCAAAAACCATTAAAGAAATTCCGCCGGAAATTAAATTCTCCCAAAGAAATTTATGCACAATGATCAATTGATAAAAAAAATATACAAGAAATAGTATGAAGACGGCAATATTTTCTGAATCATATATGTACTGTGTTTTCATATCTATAATAAAAATTGAAATTAATAGCGGCGTAAGAAGCATATAAATAATTGCATTTAATGATAAACCGAATTTATAATAAATAAGAACAAAAATAAGCCCTGATATTGTTTCTATAATTGGGTATTGTATGGAAATTTTGCTTTTACAATACCTGCATTTACCTCCAAGAAGAACATATGACAATATTGGTATATTGTCATACCACTGTATCTTATGCTTACAAACAGGACAATGTGAAAAGGGGAAAACAATAGAGAGCTTTATGGGAATTCGATATATTAGAACATTGGTGAAACTTCCAAATAAAATACCGATTATAAAAATATATATATAAAAAAAAATCAACATTCAAAAAAAATGGGGGATAAAAATCCCCCAAAACATATTAAAAATTCAAACAAAACCCTTATTTATTTGGAGGGTCTGTTTTAACACCACCTTCCGACACATAATACAAGCTTGTAAGTTTTTTCTTAGGTGAATAATAATGGGAATCTGGATTCGGGCAAAAAACTGTATAGCCTTTGGCTTGAGAATATTGATATGTATAATCATTTTTTGTAACAGGACATTTAACACCTTTACCCAAATACCCGTTTGTAACCAATATAGAACTGTCCGTAGCAATACTACTTCCATATGTAGTTTCAAGTGGATAATCATCATTGTTACTGTCAGCATACATATCCAATGCTTTGCCGATTGAATCAAGATTTGATTTACAGGATGCCAATTTAGCTTTTTTCTTTGTGAAGGCCATGTTTGGAATTGCAATTGCTGCTAAGATACCGATAATGGCAACAACGATCATAAGCTCGATAAGTGTAAAACCTTTTTTCTTCATAGGAATCACCTCCCGTTTTTATCTAATACATTATAATACATTTTTTCATAAAAGTCAAGTGTTTTTTTTATTTTTTTTTATTTAAATCCCTAACTTCTGACAAGTAGGCAATAAATATAATTACCACAGAGCAGAATACAATTGACAATGGACAATTGAAAATTGACAATTAAAGCCAAAAAAAAGAAAAAAAATATAATAACCACTGAGCAGAATACAATTGACAATGCCTGCCTGTGCGTTGCACGCAGACAGGGACAATTGAAAATTGACAATTAAAAGAGAAGTCATTCAGAGGGAACTTGTTCCCGTAGGAATCTCATTTTTTGCTTTTCACTATTCACCATT
>CAYVPX010000202.1:0-3067 GCA_964453935.1 uncultured bacterium
TGTGTAATGTATCCCTTCAATTGTATTTCCCTTCCCTTTATCTTATATTCAAGTGGAAGATGATAAACATACCTTAAAAAATCATTATTGGAATAAATAGGTTTGTCCTTTAAATAGGGATAAAAATGTTTTACAGGAAAAAGGTTATTGCCAACGGAAACATTTCTTAACTTATAATACCTGTCAATGAGTTCATTGGCATTGCCGTATTCATGAAAAACACCGCTTTGTATAAGTGATAGAATAATATCTTTTGAGATATCTATATTATTATATTTTGCGTTAATGAGGAAATCCTCAAAACTAATGAATGGTGAGGGCGTTAAACTCTTTAAAAATACAAGCTTTTTTGCCGTTTCATAACTCACATTTTTAACAGCCATAAAACCTGAAACCATTCTCCCTTCACTGATTGAAAAAGTCACATTGCTTTTGTTTATATTGGGAGGTAGGACCTGAATTCCCATGCGATTTGCCTCGAAAATATAATTTTGCACCATACCGTCCATTTCAATAAAACTGTTTATAAGGTTCTTAAAATATAAAAGTGGATAATTTGCCTTTAAAAATGCGGAAAGATATGTCAAATAGGCAAAACCCACGGCATGGGACCGATTAAAACCGTAACTTGCGAACTTTTCAAGATAATTCCATATCTTCTCTGAATGCTTAAATGGATTGCCGGTTTTCATTGAACCGCTTATAAATTTTTCCTTTAACAGTTTTATTATTTTATGATCTCTTTTTGACATTGCCTTTCGCATAAGATTCGCTTCTCCCCATGTGAATTTCCCTATTGAGACGGCGATTTCCATGACCTGTTCCTGAAATAGAATCAAACCATAAGATATATCAAGTATATGCCCCATGGGATCAATATTATTTTTTACCGGCTTTTTGCCATTTCTTCTATCCATATATTCATTCACAATATCACCGTTCAACGGACCGGGCTTATAAAGTGAGATCATTGCCACAATATCTTCAAAATTTTGAGGAGAGAGTTGTTTTAAATAACGCCGCATCCCGCTGCTTTCCAATTGGAATACACCCAAAGTTCGTGCTTCCCGCAGCAATTCATAGGTTTTCGCATCATCCAGCGGATTTTCATAAAGCATTTTATTTATATTTAATTCAGTATCATTTATGGTATCAAAAATGGCATCCAGATATCTCGCTCCTAAAAGGTCAATTTTCAATACATTTAAAGGCGTATCCTTTGTAATATGAGATATAAATTCACCATTATTTGAAATATGTTTCGGGGAAATGGAGGCAATATCCCTATTACTTACAAAAAATCCCGATGGATGGACCGAATAAGTAAAGGGCTTTCCCACAAGCAATTGCACTGTGTTCAAATAGGGGAAAAGCGCGTCATTTTTCTCAATGATACTTTTAATGATTGGGTAGTGTCTCATTAGTTCATCTAATCCGCCCTTAAAATAATGGGGTAAATGATCAAGAAGATCGGATAATTTTTCATTTTTCCAATTCATTTTTTTTAATAAATAACGCATTGCTCCGCGCCAGCCGAAACGAACAATGGTAGAAAGATGTGCCGTGTGCTCATAACCGAAACGATTTTCCATATATTTGAAGACAAGATGCCGTTTATAATGCGAAATATCAATGTCAATATCGGGGAGTTCGTTCCGCTCAATATTGAGAAAGCGCTCAAAGCTGAGTTTATATTTAATGGGATCCATAGTGGTAATACTCAATAGATAAACGATGAGAGACCCACCTGCCGAACCTCTTATTGTCCCAACAGGCATATTTGCCCTTGCCCAGTTCACCACATCGGAAACAATTAAAAAATAACCGCATAATTTCTTCTTTTTAATGACATTATATTCATATCGGAAACGCTCACGGTATTTTTTATCATCCCAAAAGCCTGTTTTTTTCAATCGCTTTTCGCAAATACTTCTCAGCATAATTTCATCATCAATGGAATAATTAGGAAAAAGGTAGCCCTGAAAATTCAAATAATCCTCAATACCTGATAATGCATTCTTCAGTTCATCATCTTTGCTGGGCTTTACAGGAATAAATTTATTCCTTTTATTAAGCAATGAACTTAAATATCGATCTCCCTTTGAAATTGCTGAAATAAATCGGAGCTCCAATTCTTCTTTATTAAAATACAGGGTTTTGGTAAAAAGATAGTTCCTCAAGCTTTTCTTCAATTTTTGCGAACCAATAGTAATTGGAATATTATCATAATTGCCTAAAAATTCAAGTATGTTTTTCCTATTATCCTCATTCTCCCTCATAAATGAAATAAGTTTTGATAATGTGAAAAATTCCCCTTCATTTCTCGGTATAAAAATAACTTCATTTCCCCTATTATCCACTATACTGTTTGCAAAGATACCGTTTTCCTTTTTTTTATGAAATTCATACAGCCCGAAAAAGGATTCCCTATCGCAAAATATATGCGAATTATCCTGCATTTGGCTCACTATTTCATCGACGGTTGAGAACCCTTCAAGAAATGAATATTCAGACCTGTATATCTTTATCATACTATATTATACTAAAAATATTTTTAGTAGTCAAGTACTGTTTTGAAAAAATCAAATAAATTGTTATAATAAATTATGGCAAATGACAAAAATAGGGACTTAATAATTGAGGCATTGTCAAGATATCTTCCAACACGAATTGTTGAAAAGATCGTAATGGAGCCGGAAAAAATACACCTTGAAGGTGAAAGAAGAAGAGCTACAATTTTATTTATGGATATAAGTGGTTTTACAGCCATTTCCGAAAATCTTGATCCCGAGGAAGTGGTGAGTACGGTCAACGGGTTTTTCAATGCAATGAGCAAGATAATCGATAAATATGGCGGAGACATTGATAAGTTCATGGGTGATGCAATGTTGGTCTTATGGGGAACACCGGTTGCGCATGAAGATGATGATGAACGAGCCGTGAAAGCCGGAATGGAAATGATGGCAGCACTTGATGATTATAATATGTCAAGACCAAAAGAGATCAGAGAAAAGTTTCCCATTTCAATGACAATGGGTATCAATTCAGGCGTTGTTTTTGCCGGCAA
>CAYVPX010000203.1:0-3066 GCA_964453935.1 uncultured bacterium
AATTCTGCATTTGGATCTTAAACCTTCTAATATTTTGATAGAAAACTCCGGGAGTATTAAGATCACGGATTTCGGAATCGGTACTGATATAGGGACAGACAATATAAAAACAAATGTTTTGGCAGGTACATTGAAATACATAGCTCCTGAACAGATCAACAAGGGGAATATCGGCTATCATACGGATATATATCAATTGGGAGTTATCCTATATGAAATGTACTCAGGGAAAATACCGTTTGAAGGTACTAAAGATGAAATCATTAAAATGAAACTGGAAAAAGAACCGGAGGCTCTATATCTTGACAACCCCAATATACCAGAGTATATTTCAACCATATGCAGTAAAATGCTCCGTATTAATCCTGCCGATAGATATAAGAATGTTGATGAGATCCTTGAAGACATTGATAATTTAAAATCATATGGAACTCAAGAAGATTATTCATATTATGAACCTAATGACTCTTTTAAAAATGTAAATGCCGTTTATGGCGAAAAGACAGTGAGGAAAAAGAGTAAATTGGGTAAAAAACTTTTCGCTGGTTTTGCAATAATTGTTTTTTTAATCGTTGTGATTTCTTTAAGCGGGGTATTTTTTGCTGAGAAAATGGCTCAAACACCATTGGGTAACTTTTTTATTAAAGCAAAAACCTTGGTCATAACCAATTATAATATTTTTAATTTTGATAAGTCCTTGAAATATGCACAATTCCTGATGGATAGGGATAAATTCAAATCCGCTAAAACTTTATATATTGCCCTGATGGACAGATTTCCTCAAAAGGAAAAACAAGTTATTTATGATCTTATTACAATTTTTATTGAACAAAACGATGAGAGTTCATTGAATTATTACTTGAGTAAATATAATAAATTGGCTTCAAGAAGTGAACGCATCGTTATGTATGTTCGTATTGCAAAATTTTATAAAAATAGAGGTAACTCTATAAAATCTCAATATTATTTTCATTTAGCTGTTAATCTATCCCCAAATGATGAAATGAAAAAAGCTATCTATAGACAATTCAAATGAGTGATCTTTACTTTTTTATTCTTAATTATGGATGTCAAATGAATGTATTAGAAGCTCAAAAGACATCCGGTCAACTAATTTCTATGGGTCTCAAAAAAGCAGCAAGTGAATTCGAGGCAGATCTGGTGATATTTAACACCTGCGCTGTGAGACATACTGCTGAAAGAAAGATCTTCGGGAAAATAGGAGAAGTAAAAAAAAGAGGAAAAGAAAACGTTAAAATTGCGGTTGGGGGATGTGTTGCTCAGGTAGAGGGGAATGAGCTATTTAAAAAATATAAAAATATTGATATAATTTTCGGGTCTAGAAATAAGACACTTCTTCCCAATTTATTTAAACGTTCTTTGAATGGAGAACGAGTAATTGACCTCAATATGGGTTTTGATGATTTCGATCTTAAATATGCTGTAAATGCTGAGAGAAATTCAAAATATTCCGCCTTTGTTGAAATAATGAAAGGATGTAATAACTTTTGTACCTATTGTATAGTTCCTTATGCCAGAGGGAGGGAAATATCGTACACCCCAGAAAATATAATTAACAAGATCAAAATTTTAGTTGATAAGGGTTTCAAAGAGATTACCCTTTTAGGACAAAATGTAAATTCCTACGGCAATAATTTTGTTGACGGGAATGATAGACATTATAATTTTCTTGATCTTTTAGGTGATATTGAAAAGATCAAAGGTATTTTTTTATTACGTTTCATCACATCACACCCTAAAGATTTTAATAATGAGCTCGTGGATATTATGGCAGAATCTAATATTTTGGCACATAGTTTGCACTTACCTGTTCAGTCAGGATCCAATAAGATCCTAAAACTTATGAATAGAAAATATACGGTGGAAGAATATCTTAATAAAATAACATATTTAAAGAAAAGAATTCCTGATATTGCGCTGACAACAGATATGATCTTCGGTTTCCCCGGTGAAGATGAAAAGGACTTCGAGGCATCATTATATCTTTTAAAAGAAATTCGATATAATGTGTCATTTTTATTCCAATTTTCACCTCGTTTAAATACGCCGGCTTCGAAAATGACCGACTTATTTATTCCGGATCATGAGAAGTTAAGACGACTACAATATGCTATTAAAATCCAAAATGATATTTCATTAGAAAAATCAAAGGAATATATCGGAATGACCAAAAATGTTCTTTTTGATGGATTTGATAAAACATTGAAGCATGCAAAGGGCAGGGATACACATAATATGATCGTTATTAGCGGTGATCCTCATATAATTGGTTCAATAAAGAAAGTGAAGGTGCGTGATGCAAATTCTTTCACACTTTTTGGTGAGGTAATATGAAAAAAATATTTCTTTTCCTGTTGATATTTAGTTCTTATTTAATATTTGCCAATAAAATAAACATCCGAAAGCTTTATGATGAAGGAATAAACTCCATAGCTCAAGGTAATTATGAGCAAGGAATTATTAAACTTAGAACGGTTTATTTGGATAGTCCAAGGTGCAAATTAGCCGAAAAAGCCCGTTTTTATGTTGGGTATTTTGCTCCCGATATCTTTCAGCAAAAGGTTGAATATAACGCATTTTTAAGATCATATCCTCACTCTTTATTGAGAGAAAAGGTATATTTTAACTTGGGCTTAAATTATTATGTTATGGGAAATTATCAATCAGCGGAAAAATATTTTGAAAAATACCTCTGGGATTATCCAACAGGAAAATATACAGAAAATATTAATTTCTACCTAGCTGTTATTGCATATAAAAATCAGGAATATGATGTTTTTGAAACAAAATTAAGGAAAATAGTTAACAATAAAAATTCAAAATTTAGAGATAACAGCATATATCTTTTAAAAAATTATTATAAAAAAAAGGGTATCCTTGAAAAAGTAAAAGAATTGAACAATATGTTGAGTAACACGTTTCCTCTATCAATAAAGAGCGATGATAACAGGTATTTTACTATACAATTAGGTGCATTCAGGAAAAAAAGTGGTGCAGAGCGTTTGAGGAAAATACTTATAAAAAGGCACTATAAAGATACTAATA
>CAYVPX010000204.1:0-3044 GCA_964453935.1 uncultured bacterium
TGAACTCCGCCACCACCTAAAGGCGGGAAATAAAATGCAATAAACAAAATATTTCTTTTATCCTGCAAGAATCACCTCCAGAAGGTGATGATAATTGAATTCGGAATAAAGTTTTTCAATATATTCGTGCTGTTTGTGGTTTGATTTTTTTAACGAATGTTTCTTATATATATTTGTTAAAGCATTGTCAAGAATTGATTCCTCGGGAGTGCAATTAATTGTATACGGGAAAGGTTTGTTATATATGACGAAGTTATAATTATACATGTTATTTGCTATTAATTTTGAAAAACCGTCATGTTTTACAAATCGTATATAAACACTGCATTTTTTAATTAAGCTATTCAATGTAGCTTTGGAAACCCAGCCATAATATTTGATATTTTTTGCTTTATCAATTCTGATGCCCTCATTCCCGATAATATGAAGTCTGTATTTCCTTCTTTTTTTGAAAAAGTGAGTTAAAAAATAACCATAATAAAAATCTTCCCGGTTGCTCGGAACATATGCCAAAATATCTTTTTTAATGCTAAAATCGGATTTTTGAAGCATTTCCTTTCTGAGTATAGGGAAAATATCTGCTTTTTTGCTTTTTGAATATTCATTAAGGAGGTTTTTATTTACAAAAATATTCTTATTAGCGATTACACGATACAGCAGTTTTATAAATATATTAGAGCCACTATATTTTATCATATCCGTTCCGACCCAATGAATCACGATTTTCTTTCCCAATATTCTTCCGATAATTATTGAAAGCCCTAATTTGGCCGAAATGATGTATATGATGTCATTTTTCATTATGGAATTTAATTTATAAACAAATTTTTTATCAATATCAATAATATCTATATTTTTATAGATACTTTTCAATCCGTTAAAAACAAATAGAGAGTTGAAATCATTACCCCAAACGAGTATTCTTTTTTTATGTTTACTTATCATAGCGTTTTCTGATTTTAATTACATTAGGTAATTTTGTTATATCGTTTTTATTTATCATAAAATCATTCCATCTGCAATGCACTAATTTTTTATATGAAATTAGTATCATTATCGAAATATATATATAACTTATGGATGTTGATATGGCAGCGCCTAAAATTCCATATTTGGGAATAAGGATTATATTCAAAACAAGATTTATAATAAATCCGATAAAAGAATAAATAGCGGAAAACTCCGGATGCCCCTGTCCGTTTAAATCAGCAGTCAACAACTTGGGAATTGCAAGAAAAACTATGCCGGGTAGAAGAAATAGAATTATTTTGGATGTTGGTAAGAATGCTTTACCGTATAAAAATTTTATAAGCGGATTCGAAATGGCTCCAAGCAGTAGTCCAAGGATTATCATAAGTAAAAAATTGATTTTCAGAGAAAAAAGTGTTGTGTCTTTGTTGTACTCCTTTTGATTGGAAACCTTCGGGTATAGAACTGTTCCTATGGAGGATGGAATGAGCCATAATTTTTCGGATACAACCGTTGCCACCGAATAAAATCCAAGGAATTTGGGGGGGAGAAATAAGCTTATGATAAAGTAATCGCTCCTGTATATAAGAAATGATGATAAGTTGGCGATATAGTTTTTGAATGAATATCGAATTGTTTTTATAAAAAATTTCACATCAAATTTTTCCATATGTAAATGCTCTCTAAGAACAAAAAGATAGAACGAAATACTTATGATTAGGGAGGCGATCCACAAGGAGAAGAAGATAATTATGTTTACATATTTTAAAAAGAATATGCAAATTGCTACCATAATTGTCAGAAATAATATCGGTATAAATTTCAGTATATTGTATAAATTATATTTTTGAAGAGCTAAAACTATTGTAGATAGGAATGTGTTTTCCATAATTATCGGTGTAGATAATAGAGATAAAAGCAATAATATCCTGTTTGAACCGTATTGTTTAAATCCCGATAGCAAATTTGAATGGTACAGGAAAAGATACAGCAATAGCACTATAAGAAAAACGACCGAATATACGAATATGGAATTTGAAATCAGTTTATGGGGTTTTATTCCCTTTTTGCCTATGAAATAAACATTTGCCGACTCAAGACCGAAAGAGAGAAATGCATTGAGCAATAGAGGAATGGTCATATAGAATGTATATATCCCCTTTAAATGCGGCCCGAGACTTCGATTCAAAAGGACGCTAAAAAGAAGAAATAAAAGCAATAAAGCAATATTGGAGTATAATGTAAGCAGAGTGTTTCTTCTAAAGTTTTCCATTTAGACGATATTTCCAAATGAGTTTTCTTATAAAAACCATCAAATGATTATTGAGCTCTTTAAAAATTATCCTTTCATGTAGAGTTTCGCTTTTAGCCAATTTCATGAAGTTTATATTTTTACTCTCAATCTTGTACATGATATATTGGTTCTTGTAATCTATTCCGAATAAATTATATGATGTAACGATTAAACCGGTTTCTTTACATAACTTCCAAATTTCATCCAATCGAATCTGTTCGTCAATAATCTGTAGTTCAATTTTCTTATTTTTGAGATATTGTAAGAAATCAGGATTGGGAATTGTAATAACTATTAATGAATTCGAATGCATGAGGCTTTTTAATTTTTTAAAAAGCCGTAAGTGATTCTCTTTTGGAATATGCTCCAATGTATCAAGAAGTAAAATAAGATCGTACTTATTTTCCAAAACGACATCCATTATATTACCGCAGATTAATTTTACATTTTTATTTAAATGTTTTCTTGCTATATCTATATTATTAGAGCTGATATCAATGCTGTGTATTACTTTTACTTTTCTCGAAAGATATTCGGTTATAACTCCGACACCTGTCCCGATTTCAAGAACGCTTTTAATTTTTCTGTTTTTTAAAATTTGATCCAATACAATCATATGCTTGATATGTCTTCTGTTTTTGTATATAAGATCGTGCTTTAAAACCGAGGAAAAATCATCGTAAAAGCTTTTTATATCATGTTTACTTTTCATAATTCTCTTGTAGAAATTCCTTCCCGGCTTCGAAATTGGGCTCGTATTCAATCGCCTTTTGAATAACCC
>CAYVPX010000205.1:0-3021 GCA_964453935.1 uncultured bacterium
CCAATAAAGAAAAATAAAATTAAAATTACCAGTAGTCCGCCAATTAAAATATTATTTTTTATATTATTTGTGGCTTCATTTATGAGCTCAGATTGATCATAGTATTTAATGATTTTCATTTTCTTTGAATAAAGCGGCATTAACTTTGCGATTTTTTTATTTACTGATTTTGTAACTTTTAGAGTATTTGCATCTTTATTTTTGAAAATTGAAAAAGCAATACCCTCTTTCCCATTGATAAATACCGCATATCGTTTGGGTAGGGATGAATTTTTCACTATGGCAATATCACTCATTAATATGGGACCGATATTATCATTTTTTACCGGAATATTCTTTATATCATCAATACTCTTTATATTTCCAAGGCATCTTATTGCATAATCCTTGTATGCCTCATTATAGTATCCCGCCATGAATTGAATATTATTATTGATAATTGATCTCTTTATATCGGTGATTGAAATACCATATTGTATCAATGATCTTACATTGGGAGTTACCTCAAAGACCTCTTTTGAACCGCCAATCTCTTCTACCCGCAGAACCCCGGGAATGGATCTCAAGTGGTTTGCAATTCTGGTCTTTATAAGAAATTTCAATTGTGAAAGATTGATATTATTAACAGGAATGGCGCCGAAACCCATGATCTCTTGTAAATTGGAGCCCAAATTTTCAATAGTAGGTACAGCACTTTCCGGTAATTTGTTTGATACGAGAGAAATTCCTTGTGAGACAATTTGTCTTGCAAATTTTATATCCGTACCCCAGTCAAACTCTACCGTAACTTGGGATAATCCTTCCTTTGAAAATGAAGTAATTCTCCTTACATGGTTTAAACCATTCAATTGATTTTCAATTGGTCTTGTGATGAGTGTTTCAATATCTTCCGGAGAGCCTCCCGGGTAATGCGTGATAATATTAAAAAGCGGATAATTGAGATTGGGAAAAATATCGACGGGAAGTTTATTAAATATAGTTATACCAAGAACAGTTAAGATTAAAAGTATTAGTAAAATAAGCGTTTTTTTATTTGAAAAATATTTTAACATATCAATCCGCTACCTTTATTCTTTTATTAATATCTCTGTTGAATAATTCGTATGCCCCGTCTGTAACAACGGTTTCTCCGCTTTTCAAACCCTTTAAAATTTGAATACTATCCTTTGTTCTTATACCTGTTTTTACCTCTCTTTTTTCGTATTGATTATTACTTTTTACCATTACATATGTTTTTCCATTATCTTCCAATAATGCTCTTTTCGGTATGCCAACGGTTTTCTTCCCCTTATCAATAACCACTTTTACCGACTCAGTCATGCCATAGTATAGAGCCATATTATTTTTATTAACAAAATAAAGTTTTACTTTAAATCCCTTTTTGTTATCACTTGCCACTTTTGAAATGGAATAGACCTGCCCTTTCAATTTATTGCCGTCAATCTCAACTTCTGCCGATTGTGCGACCCTTAGAGATTTGATAACATTCTTATTATAAAGAGTTACATTGATAAAGAACTTTTTTGTATCCATTACCTTAGCCAATATTTCATTTTTTCCAACACTGTCCCCTAACTCTTTTTTTAAAGAGATAATTCCGTTAATGGGGGATTTTATAATGATATAGCTCTTCTTTTTATTTTCACCGTCAAGCAAATTATAATAACCCTCAATGGAAAAAAGCTCTTGTCCCTTTTTTACCAGTTCACCATCCTTTACAAAGATTTGCTTAATGATACCATCGGAATATGAAAGGACCACCTCTTTTTTTACGGGGCGCACATATCCGTAAAACGATTTATAATATACAAACTTTTCACATGTTACCCTGATTGTTTTAATTTCAAAATTAATATCTTTGGAAAAAGAGAGTGATGAGAATAATAGAAAGAGAATCAATAATAAATATTTTTTCATTTTTTAGCCTCATTTTTAAAATATAAAAGCTCTTTATTTAAGAGTTTCTCAATATCTAAAATCATATCATAATATTTTTTTTCTTTTTCAAGTTTATCATTTTTATCTGAAATATATTTTTCATAAAAGGTTTCCAAAGTGGGGAAATTTATTTGACCTTTTAGATATAATTTTTTAAGGTATTTCAAATTTTTTTCATAAATGGAAATTTGTTTGTTAATATTTGAAATTTGTTTATTAATGCCTTTAAGATTATTTTTTAGGATCTTCACATTACTTTGAATTTTATTCTTTTTATTTTCCAATTTCAAATTTTCAATCTCGAGTTCTTTCTCCATTGCTCGTATCTTATATTTGTATTTTAATGACGGTAATGGAATCCCAATTCCAAAGCTCAGAATGTGCTCCCCATCTTCTGAGGCATAAGAAATATTCGGTGAAATATCCGGTAAAAAATGATTTTTTTTAAGAAGTTTTAACTTGTATTCACCTATCGCTTTGGCTATTGTATTTATTTTTAGTTCAATACTGCTTTTCTCAATATCTTTTATAATTTCAGGGGATATTTCTTCGGCAATGGGTTCCTCAATTAATATATTTGCCTTTTCGGGAATGGGAGTTTTAATCAAGCTTTCCAATATCAATCTATTTTTTTTGTTTTCATTTATAATAACATTATTCATATCTTCTATTTTTAAAAGCTCTATTTTTGTAATATCCCCTTCGACTTCGGGAATTTCTCCTCTTTTTGCCCTATTCTTGAGAAAATTTGAAAAGTCCCTTTCATAATTTAACAATTTTTCAATATTTTTCCGTTTTTTTTCATTGAAATAAATAGATAAAAACGACCTTTTAATTTGATTTTTTAGATCTAATTTTCTTTTTTGGTATTCTAATTTTAATATCTCAATCTCTTTTTCTATAATTTGGTATCTTAATTTCTTTTGTCCCTTAATTTCAATGGGGAAATTTAATCCCATTTCATAATCAAAAGTGTTTTCTCTATTTGATTTTATTCTATTTTTTACAGAAATAACAATATCAGGTTCTTGAAAAAAAATTTCTTCTTTAGGAAGACCAAGACCATCAACTAACCAAGATAAG
>CAYVPX010000206.1:0-1728 GCA_964453935.1 uncultured bacterium
GAATTCATTATTTAATAAAAAAGTGTAAATATTATTTTTTATTTTTAAAGGAATATCAATCGCCAGAAAGGTTCTCATTTCTTAAACTTTTATAGATAGAAAAAAGTAAGTAATGTGCTGCTTGTCTTCTAATATCATCTCTTGTACCCATAAACAAATATTTTTTTACGAAGTAATTATTTTTATAATAATGGCTTAAAAATACTGTACCTACCGGGTTATTTGATGAACCACCGGTTGGACCGGCTATACCTGTAACTGCATATCCAATGTCTGTTGAGAATTGTTCTTTTACTCCTTTAAGCATTTCCAATGCGACTTCTTTTGAGACGGCACCGTATTTTTTTAAGGTTGTTCTATTAACCTTCAAAAGTTTTTCTTTTGCGCTATTAGCATAGGTGATCATTCCTCCCATATAATATTGCGACGCCCCTGGAATATCTGTCAATAATTTTCCTATTAATCCCCCTGTGCATGATTCCGCTCCGGCTATTGTCAAAGAAGAACTCTTTAGTAAAGAACCAAGCTTATGTTCAATGAGTTCATTATCTTCTCCCCATATAAAATTGCCTAATAAAGAGTATAGTTTTTTCAAGACCGGTTGAAAGATAGAATTTATATGTTCTTTTTTCCCTTTTGCTGTCAGTCGAATAATTACCTCTCCCTGTTTTGCCAGCAGAGCAATTGTGGGGTTATGGCTTTTGATAAAAAGATCTTTTATTTTATTATTTATCTCAATTTCTTTAATACCCATAGTTTTTAGAATTTTTGATACTATAATTTCTCCAATATCTACTTTTGATAAAAGTTCTTTCTCTACTTGAGGAAACATTGCCTTCATTTCATTTGGAACACCGGGTAGAAGTACAAAAATTTTATTATCTTTATTGATAAAAAAGCCAGGTGCAGAACCAATAGGATTTTCTATTAGTGTAGAATGCTTTGAGAATATAAGGCTTTCCTTCCCGCATTTTATATCTAAATGGTTATCCCTGTATCTTTTTTCAATGTATTTTTTTAATTTTTCGTCATTTACTAAAGGAATATCAAGTGCTTTTGAAAGTGCTTCCTTAGTAATATCATCAACAGTACCGCCCAATCCCCCGGTAATGAGAAATATATTATGTTCTTTGTAATTATTTTTAATTATCTGTTCCAATCTGGCTATATTATCCCCGATTGAAATAATTTTATGACAATTAATACCCAATGCCGCAAAACGATTTGCTATGAATGTTGCGTTTGAATTTTCAATATTTCCAAGTAACAATTCTGTACCTGTACTTATTATGATCGCTTCGCTTTTTTCTATTTTAACCATACCCTAAAATCCCACTTGTTTTTATACTTATACGTATTATTATTCTCATCCGTAAAATAAAAATATTCCTTTTTTGAGTCAATTTTTTTTAATGTTAAGAAGAATTTATTTCCACTTTTTTTCATTTTCATTACGGAATAATCACTATTACTATTGGTTCTATAGTGGACGTTTAGTGTATTTGGAATATTTTTGCCATAAAATGCGTATTCGATAAAAATATTATTTTTTACAAAACTTCTAAATGGATAATTTACATTTTTAAATTTTTTTACGGTCATATCAACCTTTTTAGCTTTTGCATCAACATTGAAAAGAATATAATTATTGATACCACCGTATTTTTCAGGGGTTCTTAATGGAGCACCGGCACCGCCCGAAATAATTTGTGTCAATTTACCATGTTT
>CAYVPX010000206.1:1828-3003 GCA_964453935.1 uncultured bacterium
CCTGCGATTATATCACCGGTGTTAATAATAAAATCAACAGAGGTGTTTGCTGCAACATCCTTTAACATTTCAATATATACATTAGGAGGATTGAATTGACCTCTTGAAGGTCTATTGTCACCGAGCAAGGCAAATTGAAATGAAAAGATTAAACCATAGAAACCTAATAAGATAATAATAAATAGTTTTTTCATGTCTAATTTTAATATTTTTTTCAAAAAATGTCAAGGGAATAAAGTAACCCAATATTAGTAAATTCATAAATTAATCACAGCAGAATCAACAAATATCTTGAATAATATTCAAAAAAGTGATATTATTAAAAGTGAAAGTTTTTTATAAAATAAGATAGGAGAAAAGAGACAAGGTTAAAACAGACAGACATAGGAATTATAGATTTATAATCATCTCTATAAAATTCAGTTTACTCTCCACCGGTTTTCTCGGACTTTAATTCTTTTGTCAAATCAGACAATTCATTTACATTGTCAGTCAGAGTTGGAAGAACTTCTTTAAACACTTTTTCCATTGCTTTTATTTCAACACCAAGATTAGTCATGTTCTTATCATAATCACCAATCTTACCCAAGATTGCCTGGTGAAGCTTATCAAAATTACTCTTTAAATCAACTAACTCTTGTTCTACTTTAAGCAGTCTGTTATCTACCTTATCTTTCCATTCAATAACCTTTTCAATTGCCTTTGACAAATCTTTCCATTTCTCATCAACAATTGCTTCAGTTATTTCCTCAATTCTATCCATTGATGTATTTTGCATAGCCATATTATTATTCATAGGAGGAGGCATTCCATTAGAGATACCATTAACGCCTGGAGCGCCATTAGGTGCTTGTTGCATATTGGGATTTTGTGGTGGTGCCATGTTTGGCTGGATTGGATTCTGTTCATTAGGGTATTCGTCAGGATTAAATGTTTCCGGAGGGATGTTCTCTATCCCTGACTTAATGGAAGCCTGGTTTAGAGCATCATATATCAAATGGATATCATATCCCTGGGTTTGCAGAGACTGAACTATCTGATTAGGACTTAACCCTTGCTGTTGCATAGATATAACTAAATCAACAGGCACAACATTAAGATTCGCTCCATTGGGATATTGATTAGATGGCATATTATTATCAGTTTCTTCCTCCTGTTTTTTACCAAAAGTTATA
>CAYVPX010000207.1:0-2964 GCA_964453935.1 uncultured bacterium
AAGGCTTAAAAAATGAGATGAGATCAATGAATCTTCATTGATTTTAAATAATATTATTAGAAAGTCTCAAGAAGGAATACCTTATTAGAAAATGGCTGTTGTTGTAAGAACCATTAAACAGCTTTCCGTTTTAAAGAAGTTTTTTACCGGATCGAATATCCCATTCTTTGTTATGGGAGACAAATTGTTATTTAGAGATGAGATCCGTGATGTAATGGCTATGCTTGAATTGATCTATTATGTTGCGAAAATGAAGAATGGGAAATTGAACGGAAATGATAATCTGGTATTGAATAATGTGTTGAAAATTATTTTTCTTGAGATCAAGCCATTACAATTGGAATTTAATACCTATGTTCAATTAGAAAAGATCGCTTTGGAAGAAAATACTAATATTTATTCCATATTATCAAAGAAAAATGTTGAATCAGATAGATTTAAAACAAGATTTCCATTAAAGGATAGAGAAATAACGGGTTATTTTAAAGAATTAGTTGATGCAGTTTCAAATGAGCTGGAGGAATATGATCCTGCGGTTCTAATTGAACTTTTAACAAATGAAACCCAGTATTTGCATTCGCTTGTGGATGAAGGCAAGATGATCGGGAGATTAAAAGCAGAGAATATTAAATATTTATTCTTATATGCTAGTGAATTTGTTAAGGATAATAAAGCAAAAGGTCTCTCGGGTCTGGAAAAATTTATTAAAAATATTAACGAAGAACGGAAAAAACAAAATGAAGAATTAAAAATTTATGATAAACATGTTAAGATTATTACTCTAAACAGGTTGGAGGATATTTCTTATCAAGTGTATTATTTAATATAGGAGGAACACATGGGAAAGTTCGACAAGTACAAAAAAACAGGCGATCAATCAAATCTTGATAAGTACAAAAAGAAAAGCGGTGAAAGTTTTGATGAAATTGAAAAAACAATAGAAAAACAAGGTGAAAAGCAAGTTGTACAGACGCAAGAAAAGGGTTCAACCGGCGGAACAGTTTTGATAATAATTTTAGGGATCGTTACTGTTTTGGTTTGGTTTCTTGCTATTTCAAAATTAGGATAATTATCTATGAGAAGATTACTTATTTTTTTTACATTATTTATCTCCTTTCTGGTGATTAATGGTGATGATCTAACTGTTACATTCCTTAATATCCATCAAGGAGACAGTATTTTACTCTCCATGCCCAACGGTAGACACTATCTTGTAGATGGAGGTCAACCGGAATATTATGATCCTGTAAAAAATATTCATTATTCCTATTTTGATGCCGGAAGAGATATTATTATTCCTTATTTAAAAGCACATGGCATTAAAAAATTAGATGGCATATTAGGTACTCATCCGGATGCTGATCATATTGGCGGTTTGGTTTATGTAATGAACCATTTTCCTGTTGAGAATGCATATTATAATGGTAGAATTCATACCTCAATGACCTATAAAAATTTCATGTTGGCTATTAAGAATAATAATTTAAAGTATCATGAATTACGCGATGGTGATGTTTTAAATTGGGATAAAAGTGTTCTGCTAAATGTGCTGGGACCCACGGAAAATGAAGTAAAATATTCTGCAGGTAATAATAATACATCAATTGTTCTTTACATAAGGTATGGAAATGTAAAATTTGTATTGACCGGTGATGCTGAATTTGAAGAAGAGGGAAGAATTGTAAAGGAGTATGGAGATAAGATCCAAGCAAATGTTTTGAAATTCGGACATCATGGTTCAAAGACCGCTTCAAGCACACCGTTCTTAAAGGCGGTCAATCCCACATACGGCGTGATCTCTGCCGGTAAGAACAATAAGTATGGTTTCCCTCACAAAGAAACTCTTTTAAGGATTTATAACGAGAATCCTAAAATGAAGATAGTAAGGACCGATTATAATGGACATATTTCTTTTATTACTGATGGAAAAACCATAAAAGTTGAGCCTCAAAGAGATAAAATATTTACAATTTCAGAGGTTTTAAAGCAGGAAAATATAAACCCTGAAACAGGGAAAAAGGATTACAGCATGAATGTTCCTGCGAATACAAAAAAAGTTGATATAAATAAAGCAACGCGGGATGAACTTATTAGTTTGCCAAGAGTGGGGCCTGCAACAGCGGATAATATATTAAATTATAGAAAGTCCCACGGTTCCTTCAAGACCATACATGATATTGTAAATGTTCCAAGGATTGGTGAAAAAACATTTGAAAAAATGGCACCCTATATCATGGTTTCAGGAGAAGTAGTTACAAATTCAAATAATACAAAAAAGGAGAATTTGAAAAGCACTAATAGCTCCAATAACACCAAAATAAATATTAATACCGCTTCACAAAAGGAGCTGGAAACATTATCCCGAGTAGGTCCGAAAACTGCACAGAATATCATTAATTATAGGAATGAAAATGGAGATTTTAAGACCATACATGATATTGTAAATGTCCCACGGATCGGCGAAAAGACCTTTCAAAATTTGAGTCCATATATTACTGTTTCTTCTAATGATGTGAAAAATAAAGTTTCTTTAAAAATGACGGGAAATTCGGCAAAAAATTCAATTTCGCAACCTGTTAATTCAAATGTGGAAAAAATAAATATCAATACGGCTACAAAAAAAGAATTGGAAAGTTTGCCGCGTATTGGTCCCAAAACAGCGGATAAAATTATAGAATATAGGAAATCACATGGTCCCTTTAAGACCATACATGATATTGTAAATGTCCCAAGGATCGGTGAAAAAACCTTTCAAAATTTGAGCTCATATATTACTGTTTCCAATGATGAAAAAAAAAACGATAGCAGTCAATTAGATAAAAAAGCAGATAAAAAAAAGATAGTTTCAAAAAAAAATGAATCCGTATCTAACGAAAGTAATATTACCTCAACACCAAGTAAAGGGAAATTTTTGAGTAAAAACAAGGTCCTTGTCATTGCTTTAAGTGTTGTTGCTTTAGCTAT
>CAYVPX010000208.1:0-2960 GCA_964453935.1 uncultured bacterium
TTATCGTCAATAAGATAATAACATTTGGCAATATAATAATAAATAAGTCCGTTATTGTTCATTTCGCTTGCTTTATTAAAATATGAAATTGCCGTCATATATTTTTTCAATTTATAATATATTTTTCCACAGATCATATAATATCCGTATTTTTCTAATGTTAATTTAGGAATATAGAGCTCAGCCAGTTCTAATTTCTTCCATCTATAAAGATTCTTTAGAAATGGGATACCAACATTCTCTTTTTTATCAATTGGTGATAATGAAATAAAAAGTTCATTAGCTATATAATAATTGCCAAGGTCTGAGTTTAATATTGCAAAAAACAACTTTTCATCCTCACTCATAGTTTTTATATCTTCACTATTTAACAATTTATATGCTTTAATGATTTTACCACTATAAAAGCATATTTTAGCCTGTGAATAAACCTGAGGGTCAGAAAAAATACTGACCCTCAATGCTACTATTATAAGTAATAGAGAAATTATTTTTTTGGCCAGGCGTCAAATCCTTTTGCTTTAAGATCTGCAATTAATTTTGCTGCCGAATCTTGATCATATTCACCCATCTTTACTCTATATATGATTTCGGATGTTCCATCAGATTTAATTAATTTGACTTTTACATAAACTGCTTTATAATTTAATTTTTGAAGTTTACGCACTTCTGCAACGGCTTCACTCTCTTGAGTATAAGAACCAACATACACCTTTATGTTACCGGGGTTCAATCCCATTTGTGTTTGAATATCAGTGGGGGCGCTCGAAGTAGTTGTGGTTGCAGCTGGGGTCCCTTCCAATTTTGTTCCCACAATAATAATCTCAACTCTTCTGTTTCTGGCTCTACCGCTAGGAGTTCCATTATCGGCGATGGGTTTACTTTCACCATAACCTATGGCATTGATCTTATCCGGCGAAATACCATGAGTTTTAATGAGATATAACATGACCGCTCTTGCTCTTGATTCTGATAATCTTTGATTATAGCTTGATGAACCCAAACTATCCGTATGACCTTCAACCATTATTTTAGAACTGGGATATTCACCCAAGACCTTTGCAACCCTATCAAGTGTAGGATAAGCATAAGCCGGAATATTGGATTTACCCGAAGCAAAATTTATTCCCTGCAGGTTAAGTGCAATACCTCTTTTATCCTGCTTTAATTCAATGTGTTTATCTTTTGAAACCTCTGCTTTGATCTTATTCATCTTTGCTTCATATTCTTTTCTTAATTTTTCAGTTGCTTCTTGAGCAGCTTTATTGGCAGCTTCTTCTGCTGCTTTTTTTGCATCTTCCGTCATCTTCTGTTTCAAGGCTTCTCTTTCTGCGTCCTTTTTAGCAAGGTCCTCAGCATTTTTCTTTTTTGTTTCTTTTAATGCTTTTTTAAGGTCGGCAGACGATGTTGCCAAAATATCTTTGAGATCCTTTAGATCACCATTTAAGGTATTAATTGATTCCACATTGGTATTTATATAGTTAGCATTCTCTGTAATTAGATCGGCATTTGTATTGACCTGCTCAGAAAGTTTATCAAGTTTTTCATTGAGCTCTTTAATATCTTTTTCCCAATCTTTTTTCTTCTTTTGTCCGAAGATCATACTGACGGATGCAAGTTCATATGGTCCAAGATTCCCCTTTTTTGAATATCCCACATCAAGTTTCAATGAATTGGAAAATACGAGACCGATACCATATGTTAATTCGGGTATATCCCAACCCAGCACTTTGTATCCGGCACGGACAATAATTGTATTTCCCATATTCAACTGAGCACCTAAATTTAATTTATAGGTACCATCAACAGGGAAGGTATTATCAAAAGCAAAGCTCAAACCCGAACCATAAGCATCAATTGCCTTCAAAACCCAACCTAAATGAAAAGTGGTGGGTGCTTTTAAACTTGCACTATTATAAGCCATTGCATTGGCAATACCAATATTTGTAACCGAAAGCCCGATCCCTATCTTTTTAAATACTTGAGGAATGAACTGTACTCCGACATCTGCTAAAAATGTTTTTTGATATTTATTATATAACGTTTGATCAACGAATTTACCGGTAAATCCCAAATAAAGACCTCCACCCAAGGCAGAACCGAAACTAACAAATGCCATTGTGTTCTTATTTTTAAAAGTATTGGTTACATATCCCGTGCTATCCGTTTCATTCTCATCTCCCCAATCAAGATATACACCTCCAATTGCCATTGAAGCCTGAATACCAAAATTCTGTTCTGCACCGGCAAAAAGATATTTGAACGTTGTATATGGTGCATATAATGATGATAATGTGAATTGTGAATTCAATAATCGTGCTAAGCCGGCAGGATTAATAAATATAGAGCCGGCGAAATTATCCGAATAACCCGAATATGCATCTGCTAATGCATATGATGCAGGGTCCCAATTCAATTTCAAGAAATCGCCCATCATTGCACTACCGGCTTTTTCATTCCCCGCTGGTGCTTCTGTCGCAAATGAAGGTATTATTAAAGCAAAAACAAATAATAAAATGTATAATTTTTTCATTATATGCTCCTTATTGTATATAGGTCATCTTAATAACTTTATGCTGTGTATCGGCTTTAAGCCCAATGAAGAAATTTCCACTTTGAATAGCTTTTGAACCATCATTGGAGCCATCCCATGTAATTGTGTGAAAACCTGCGGCATAATCTTGTCCGGCAATTAATGTTTTAATTATATCACCCGAAATGGTATATATTTTTAATGTTACAGTTGCTTTAACGGGTAAATAAAATTTAATTGTCGTTTGTCCATCGCTCGATTTAAAAGGATTCGGATAATTCTGATATAATTTAACAGCATCAATTGCAATATCTTTTGTAATATCACGTCCCGGTTTCATATCTTTTAATGCAACATTTTGCCAGTCAAAGGCATCATTATGGTCAGTATCAGACATTCTCGCCAAACCATTGCCAACAGCGTAATA
>CAYVPX010000209.1:0-2946 GCA_964453935.1 uncultured bacterium
TATGAGTTCTTCCTTTTTCCCGATACCCAAAGCAAAGACATTCACAAGGCAATTAATATCATAAGAATCATCAAAGTATGTTTCACCACCCAGAACAGGAACGCCTACGGAATTTCCATAATCGCTTATACCCTTTACCACACCGCTTAAAAGATCAATATTCTTTCTTTTCTTCATTGAACCGAAATATATGGGATCACCACTTGCAACGGGTCTTGCACCCATTGTGAAAATATCCCTTAAAATTCCGCCAATACCTGTCGCTGCACCTTGATATGGTTCAATGGCGGAGGGATGATTGTGCGACTCCATCTTGAAGGCAACAAAATAGTCCTTGCCGATGTCTAATACTCCGGCATTTTCACCTTCACCTACTAATTTTCGTTTTGACCTTGAATATAACTTTTTCAAATAGGGTTTGGATGTTCTATAACTGCAATGCTCAGACCACATAACATGAAAGATCCCCAATTCAAGATCATTGGGTTTTCTTCCCATTCTCTTTTCTATTAAACTAATGTCCTTTTTATTTAATCCAGCCATTTTACACCGCCATTATGTTCTTTTTTATAGAATTTATCATGGGGATTCCATGATCACCGAGAAGGTTATCTGATACCCTTTCAAAGTGAGGCATCATCCCTAATATATGACCATCCTTGCTAATTATTCCTGCAATATTTTTATAACTGCCATTTGGATTGGATGATTTACTTGATTTCCCATTTTCATCACTATATTTGAATATCACCTGCTTTTCAATATTTTTTGCATTTATGGGTTGATAATTTCCCGTTGTATGTGCAATGGGTATTTTAATAATATCACCTTTTTTATACTCTGATGTAAATGCTGTGTCGTTCCTTGTGACCATCACATTTACCATTCTTGAAATAAATAGATTGCTTGTATTCCTTACAAGAAAACCAGGCAAAAGATGTGCTTCAACGAGCATTTGAAAACCGTTGCAAATCCCAATAACGTAACCGCCGTTTTTAAGAAACTTATTGAGCGAAGCAAAAACAGGTGAATGTATACTTATGGAACCTGTTCTTAAATAATCGCCAAAACTAAAACCACCAGGGAAAATGAGAAGTTTAAAATTACTCAGATCATTCTCATCATACCAAAGCGTAGTAATATTCTTTACACCATTATGTTTAAAGGCATAAAGCGCATCTCTGTCACAATTTGTTCCAGGAAAAACTACAACACCCGCTTCTTTTTTCATATTATTCCCACTCTATTGTTGCAGGCGGTTTATTGGTAATATCGTAAAGTACCCTTGTAATTCCATTTACTTTATTGGTTATCTCAGAAGAGAGATCTCTCAATAGTTCGGGAGGGAAATCGAACCAATTCGCGGTCATTCCGTCAACAGAATTTACAGCACGAAGCGAGATTACATATTGGGATACTCCAGCATCACCTTTGATACCGCTTGTTCTCACAGGTATCAAAACACAAAACGCCTGCCATATTTTATTATATAATTTCCATTTTTTCAATGCTTTAATATAAATATCATCCGCTTCCTTTAAAATTCTCAACCTTTCTTCGTTAATTCTTCCGGGTATCCGCACTGCAAGACCGGGACCAGGGAATGGGTGCTGGAATAATACTTCCTTTGCAATACCCATATTTTTGCCAATTCGTCTTACATCATCCTTGAAAAGAAATTTAAAAGGCTCCAGTAATCTGTATTTCATATCCTTTGGCAATCCACCCACATTGTGATGAAGTTTAATAGTGGATGACTTACCAACTACGTTCTTGCTCTCTATCACATCGGGATAAAGTGTCCCTTGTGCCAATATTTTTATATTTTTTTTCTGAAAATATTCTCCCAGTATATCAATGAAGATCTTTCCGATTATCTTTCTTTTTTTTGACGGAATGCTCACGTTTTTTAAAGCTTTTAAGAAGTGTTCCGATGCATCAATGATCTTTACATCAAGTCCAAGTTTTTTGAACATCTTCTCTCTTGAATTTGCTTCATTCTTTCTTAATAACCCGTTATCAATAAAAACAGGAAAGAGATTTTTTCCCAATGCCTTTTTTAATATGATACCCAGCACTGTGGAATCCACACCGCCTGAAATAGCAAGACCCACTCGTTTTTTCCCCACTTCTCTTTTCACTTTATCGATAATGTCCTCTATCTCATTTTCCGGTTTCCATTTTTCTTTTATTTTGCAAATATCAATGAAATTTTTTAATATGGTCTCACCCTTTTCCGTATGATATACTTCGGGATGAAATTGCAGTCCGTATATTTTCTTCTTTTTATTTTCTGCTGCAACAATAATGTTATTTTGCGATATGGCGGTAACGGTAAAATCTTTTGGAACCGTTTTTACTATATCTCCATGGCTCATCCATGTATTTATCTTTTTTTCTCCAATATTTCTGTATAAAGAAGAGCTGTTAATAATCTTTACTTTTGTATTTCCGTATTCTTTCGTCTTTGCTTTTGAAATTTTTCCTTTAAATTCTTTAACAATATATTGAAAGCCATAACATATTCCCAGAATCGGTACATTGATCTCATCAAGAAAAAGGGGAAGTGTAACCGCATCTTTATCATAAACGGAAGCAGGACCGCCGGAGAGAATTATACCTTTGATATTGGGATCTTTCATTTCAACTTTAAGGGGATTTTGAATTTTGGTGAATACGCCTTTTTGTCTGAGTTTCTTTGCAATTATATGGGTATATTGCGACCCGAAATCAATGATAAGAATGTAATTCTTTACCATTTTTTCTGTTTTTTAACATTTTTGAAAAATAACATCTAAAAACCATCAAATCATACCTCTTTTTTGATTCAACCACTCTTTAATTTTACCATTTTAAAATTTTAAGTCAATAGCAAAACAGCGCTATTTTTCACATTATTTAAAACTTTTTTCACATATTGCGAACAATAACAAATTTAAAATTATA
>CAYVPX010000210.1:0-2937 GCA_964453935.1 uncultured bacterium
TTGAAAAGAATATGGTGGGCGGAACAGGACTCGAACCTGTGACCTCATGCGTGTAAGGCATGCGTTCTAACCAACTGAACTATCCGCCCCATATTACTTAATTATACCAAAATATCAAAAAAAATCAAATAAAGTAGGCGTATACAACATATTGATAAACCATTCTATGGGTATTAAAAAATGATCCGTTGAAGGCAATCACATTCTGCATTATTTTCATCCAATCATCTCTTTTATTATAGAACATGGGCATGATGATATACTGTAATTTATCATAAAGGCATTCAATCTCTCTTTTAGTTTCTATTTCTATTTTTTTATAAAGATCTTCTCTTTCACCAATAGACCATCCCGTTACATTTTCAACATGACCTTCCAACCACCATCCGTCCAGTGTGCTGAAACTCGGAACACCATTAACTGCTGCTTTCATTCCGGAAGTGCCGGAAGCCTCTTTCGGCGGTTGGGGATTATTAAGCCAGAGGTCAACACCGGAAATAAGCATTTTTGCTATATTAATGGCATAATTTTCAAGATAAACGATCTTGATAAATGGCTTCAATTCCTTTATCTCATCATGGATCTCTTTTATTAAATTTTTCCCATCGGTATCTTTGGGATGTGCCTTCCCGGAAAATACAACTTGAATTTGCCCGACCTCTTCTATTATTTCCTTTAATTTGTCAATATTGCTGAAAAACAGCAAAGGACGCTTATACGCCGTTATTCTTCTTGCAAATCCAATGGTAAATACATCAGGGTCCATTGCACAATTGTATTTCGAGTTTATATGATCAATAAGTATTTTCTTATTTTCATAATGGGCATCCCAAATGGAAGTTGGGGGAATATTAAAAACTGTTCTCAATGTATAAGGATCTTTCTTCCATTCGGTCAAGTAACGATCAAATAGTTTAGCCATAGATGGGGATGTCCAAAAATTAACATGAATCCCATTGGTAATAGCATTTATTTCATATCCCGGAAACATTTTTTCTGATACCTCAGCATGCTTTTTTGCTACACCATTTACATATTTGCTTGCTTCTATTGCAAGAAGTGTCATATTTAATTGATCATTTTCACAAACATACTTATATTCATAATCCGTTATATATCCATCTAATAATTTTCTAACGAGTTGAATGGGAAATTTATCATGGCCTGCCGGAACCGGTGTATGTGTTGTGAAAATACAATGATCTCTTACCTTTTCTGAGATCTCAGGTGAGAATGTATCCCAATTTTCTTCAAAGCTACCTATATCCTTTCTCAATTCCAATGTCAATAAGGCAGAATGCCCTTCATTCATGTGAAATTTATTAACATTAAGATAACCCAATTGTTTTACAAGTTTATACCCGCCAATACCTAAAACGATCTCCTGCTTTAATCGATATTCCAAATCACCGCCGTATAGATGATATGTAATTTCTCTATCCTGAGGGAAATTCCTTTCATCATCACTGTCTATAAAGTAAATAGGAACAATATAACCGTCAAAACCTACAAGATCATACCGCCAGGCCTTTAAATAAACATTTCTTCTCTCTATCGGCACAGTCATTTCTAAGTCAACGGACTGTAAAAATTTTGCAATTTCCCAATCAACGGATTCTTCAATTTGATTGCCGTCTTTATCAATGACCTGTTTAAAATATCCCTTATTACTTACAAGTGTGATCCCGATAATGGGAACATGCATATCTGCACATGCGCGTAAGGTATCCCCTGCAAGAATTCCCAAACCGCCACTATACGTGGGAATATCATCTTTTATGCCTATTTCCATACTAAAATAAGCGACCTTTCTTTCCTCAATCAATAAATTATTAAGTTTATTTTCCATAACGTAACCTCTTTATGTTATTATAATTAAAAATTAACATTTTTTCAATTATTTAAGTGAATTTTATTATTACAATATGAAATTTTTACCCGAAGCAATCCAATTGTATTAAGTCCATTATTATTTTAATTTATTTCTCAAATATTCTTAGTGTTTTTTGTTTATAAAATTCTTTTTGAAAAAACCATAAGATATGATATAATAACGGTTATGAACGAGTTATTTTCGTATGTTTTCAGCCTCACTCTTGCAGCAGGAAAAATTTTGAAAAGGGACTTTCAAAAGGAAAAAGCTTATAGTATGAAAAGTAAACGAGAGATCGTAACCAGCACAGATAAAGAAATAGAAGATTTTTTTTATAGTAAGATCTCTAAAAAATATAAAAATATGAATTTTATTGCGGAAGAAGAACATATAAACGGCTCATTAAAGGGTGAAACAATTATTCTTGATCCGATTGACGGAACCAATAATTTCTTCTATAAAATACCGTTTGTTGCAATTTCAATTGCTTATTATAAAGATGGCGAGGGAATATTCGGTATTGTGTATAACCCTGTTTTAGAAGAGATGTTCATTGGTAAAAAAAACGAGGGAAGCTTCTTGAACGGGAAAAAGCTCAAGGTTTCACATACAAAGAATATTGATGACGCACTTTTAGCCACAGGGTTGCCGTATAAAAGAAAAAATGTTAAAAATAATCTTGATAATATTGTTAAGTTCGGCGAAATTTGCCGCGACATCCGCCGATTCGGATCCGCCGCTTTGGATATTTGCTATGTGGCGAGAGGAACATTTGATGGTTATTGGGAACTACAACTTAAGGTATGGGATGTTGCTGCTGCTGCAATTATTCTAAAAGAAGCCGGCGGTAATATTACTAATTTTAATAATGATCTCTTAGATCTGGGAAAAAATGATTTTTTAGCAAGCAATGGATTGCTTCATAAAGAAATGCAGGATATTCTGCAAAAGGAGGTGGTATGATATTTTCACACGGGAAAGCGGAAAAGGAAGCAAAAGATTTGATCTATCAGCATTTTGACGCGGTACAAGGTACTATTGAATACTTGAATAAAATGCTTGGA
>CAYVPX010000211.1:0-2931 GCA_964453935.1 uncultured bacterium
CCTGCCATCCGGATCAAGAGAACTTGTGGGTTCATCAAGAACAAGTATCTTTGGATCCATGGAGAGCACCGTTGCAATAGCAATTCTTTTCTTTTCACCTATACTAAGATTTTGAGGAAATCTATCTTCAAAACCTTCCATATCTACCTGTTTCAAAGCGATTTTAACTGCATTTCTAACCTTTTCTTCATCCCAGCCGAGATTCTTTGGCCCGTAAGCAATATCATCATAAACGGATAATGAAAAAAGTTGGTAATCTGCATTTTGAAATATAAGTCCAACGTTCTTTCTTATGAATTTTATATTCTTTTTAGACACCTCTTTCCCGAATATCTTAACCTTCTTATTTACTGCAATGATACCGTTCAGATGGTGAAGCAATGTGGTTTTTCCCGAGCCGTTGGAGCCTATAATACCTACTTTTTCCTCTTCTTCTATCACGAGATCAATATCCTTTATTCCGTTGTCGCTACCCTTATAGATATAGGAAAGTCCGTTTATTTCTACGGCATTTACCATAAATCCCCCCATATTCTAATAAAACAAATGAACGTAACCATTAAAAAGAACACTATTATCTCAAAAAAACTGACCTTTTTCATTTGCCGGTCCATAACCATCCCGTTTCCCATCCGTGCTTCCATAGCATCGTATATCTTCTCCCCCGCATCAAGTGTTTTGAGAAAAAGCACACCTATTATATGACCGAAAACCCTGATTTCTTTATATGAACCTTTCCCTGCAAATCGGGCATTCCTTCCTTTAATAAGGTTCTGACCCTCATTGAACAATAAAGAGAAATAGCGCATCATTAATGACAGAACGGAAATAATAAAATCCGGTAATCCCAATTGATGAAAGGTGCTTATTAAATCCTCATTTTCCGTATTTGAAGAAAGAAAAATAATCAGCATAACAGAATATATTGCTTTAACAATGGTATTTAGTGCAATTAAAATACCCTTTTTACTCAAAGTTAAAAATAAGAATTTAATGAGTTCATCATTTTCGTAATGATGAAACGGTAAAGAAATAAGAAGCAGAATTGTAAAAGTTCCTATAACCAGAACTCTTTTTAGAATGAATACGGGATCAACACTACCAATAGCAACAAGAAATAAGATGAATACCCCATAATAAAGAAAAATGTGAATTTCATCAATGGGAGTAAGAACAATAAATAATATAAAAATGATGGTGAATAAAAATTTCAATAAGGGATTAAATGCTTTTATTTTACTTTTTATCAATTTTTAACCTTTTTATTTTTAAAATTAAAGTGGAAATTCCCAAGACCAATAAAAATATAAATAATGTTCCCATTGCACCAGCTAATGATGTTGAGATTATTTTATGCTTCATCCCCGGTAATTGATAATCGGAAAGTGGTGCTTTCACTTGCTGGACATGAATAATCTGTTTAACAAAACCCAATTTTTCACCTGCCTTTTCCAACCCGTCCGGTGCAGACGAAGCGAGTGGTGATAAAAAAAATGCAATGGCAACTGTAATGAGTAATGAGATGATATAGAATTTTTTCATTTTAATCTCCATTGAACCCAAATAAAATTTCCGGTTTTGCTTTTCTTAAAATTTCCATAATAAAAACCGTAATAAGACCTTCACCAATACCGATGAGCATATGAAAACCTGTCATAACGGGTAATACTACTTTTAGAGGAATTGTTCCGGATATTGCAAGTTCAAATGAACAAATAACCGATGCTACAACAACAGTTGTCCAGCTTGCTATGAATACGGTAATGGGACTGTAATTTTTTTTTATTATCCTATTCAGCCATTTATAAAGGTAGTATCCGAAAACGGATGTGATTATTCCCATATTAAAAATATTCGCTCCAAGTGCTGTAACTCCACCATCTTGAAAAATAAAGCATTGAACCAATAGAACAAGTGACATTATTAACAATCCGCTTGCGGGACCCAAAATAATTGCTGCGAATAATCCCCCCAAAAAATGCCCTGAAGTCCCGCCGGAAATGGGGAAATTCAGCATTTGAGCGGCAAAGATAAAAGCCGCGATAACACCCATTAAAGGAAGTTTTTTTTCATTGATCTCCTTTTTAACTTTGCTTATGGCAAAACCCAGAGAACCACCTGATACAACAGCAAGAGTTCCCCAAGTTTTTGCATCTAAAAATCCGTCAGGTATATGCATAATTCACTCCTTTTAATAGCACGATTATTATTTTCGTAACATCTTTTTCCAAAAAAATATTCATATTTCTTCACCGGTGGAAGTAATATTTAATGAACAATGCTTAACACCCTTTATTGTTTTTATAGCATTTTGTAATTTTCTTATATTCCTTGCATTTCCTTTCGTTACTATTATTTCAAGGCAATTATCATGGTCCAAATGAACATGTAAACTGGAAATGATCATATTAGGAAAATCATGTTGAACATCGAGCATAGCATTAACAACACCCCTTTTATGATGATCGTATATAACAGAAATAATCCCTGCAACATTTTTTCCCTTTCCCCATTCATGTTTCACAAGGGCATCACGAATTAGGTCCTCAATTGCCTTTGAACGGGTTGAATATCCTGTTTTCAGAATCAATCTATCGAAATTATTTAAAACTTCTTTATTAAGGGAAACACCGAACCTTTTTATCTCTGTCACATTTCATTATAACACATTCTTTTTTATTTGTCAAGTAGTTTGTGATTTTTTTAACTATTTATTGGTGTATATATTATTTTATAGTCCTATATATAATATTGTTCAGCATTTTTTTTATTGCAAGATATTATATTTATAGTGATACTTGTTTTATCAATATACCGCTATTGTGATAATTATATTTTTAGTCTTACGCATTCTGTATATTTTTTTAATATTCTTATTCTTTGCCTCATTCATGAATAATTTCGATTATTCCTGCTATATAGGGTGTATAG
>CAYVPX010000212.1:0-1173 GCA_964453935.1 uncultured bacterium
ATTCTTGTATCTCTGAATTGGCTTCTTGAATAACTTTTTTTATTACCAATAAAAATGATGCCATACTTATTAATAAAAATATTATCTGATGAAGTATATTCAGAAAATTCTTTTTCAAATTTAATTTTTCCATCAAGTCCTAATATCCTGATTATTGATCCATTCTTTTTAAGACCACAGATAATATAATAATTTCCATCTTCTGAAAAATATCCATTTGCTGAATAAATTCCATTATTTTCATTAACATCTTTTATTTCTTTTATCTCTCTTCCTTTTGGATCAATTATAATAAAAGTTTGTTCCTCACCATCTTCACAAACACAACCACCGCCTGTATATCCATTATTCGATACCGAATCTAAAAAAGGTGCTCTATCCTTTTTCCATATTTCTTTGCCATTATTATCATATAATACCCCACCTGAATAATGTTCCTCCGCTGTACCATTATAACCTGCATTTACCAAAATATATTTACCATTTTTTGATTTAATAACTTCGTTGGGTTTATTATTTAAATTTATAAGTTTTAATAAATGCCCCTTTTCGTCGAGGAATCTTACTTCTTTTACCTTATGTAAAGAATCCTTGTAAGAAACCACAAGAACTTTTGGATAAAATATTTTAACAAGTTCACTATCTTTTCTTCCTTCTAAATCCTTCCAACCAAGGTTTTTTGCTTCTTTTACAGTTACTTCTTTCTCACCAATTATAATATCTTTTATTGGTTCATCAAATTGCTTTTCCCATACTGTCTCAAGTTTTATTGATTCATTTTCTTTTCCAATGCTTTTTCCATTTTCCTTTGATTTTAATTTAGTTCCTGATAACGCAAAAACATGATTAAAAGTAATTAAAAAAATCAAAATAAGGAAGATTTTACTTTTGCTTTTCATTTTTCATCCTTTTTTTGCTCCGTTGCTCCGTGGTTATTTCATTGATTTGCCTTTCTCTTCTCTCCGTTTTTATTAATTGTTTAAAAAGTATTTGAACCATTTTAACCACCGTCCCTAAATGACTCAACCGCTGTCATCATCTCAAATGCTCCGCAAAACTATTCATATAGTTTTTATATGCCTTTTCATAAATATTTTCACCGTTCAAAATAAATCTCGGTTGTGCACTCTTTTTAATATTCCCGATCTTTTTAATGTTGAATTTCTTGAAATT
>CAYVPX010000212.1:1273-2895 GCA_964453935.1 uncultured bacterium
TATGTAAAATATCTCTGGCAAATACCGATGGATAAATTTGCTTTTTTGTAAGATTGAGCTCATAAACAACACTATCTTCTTCAACAAATGAATTGTGTTTAATATCTTTATAACCGTTCTTCAAACCCACCATTCCGATCTCGATCAAGGGCTTGATGGCACCATTGGCACTTTCATTATAAAAACTTACATTTCCGCTGATTATTGGAACATCTAAACCCTTACATGCCTTATTCATTCCTTCAATCCCATGGACAAATTCTCCCATTATAGCAGGATCCTCAGGATTCCCAAAGTTAAGACAATCCGTAATACCAATTGGAGTAAAGCCCGCAAGCTCATGTTCAAGGTAAGCCCTTACAATAGTAGCATATCCGCCTTTTTCAGGATTTAAATAATTAAGATCATGATTGCCGTTAAAAGTGATAGATAAGAACTTATTTTCCTTCATTATCCTTAGAATAGCAAAGCCGTTCCCCGGACCGATAATAGTATCATCTCCCACCCTGGAATCATATTGCTCGTATATCCAACTTTTTAAACTTATATTATCACTCCTCAACAAGCGAAGGAAGCATCTTTTAATATCATTTTTTTTGATCTTTTTTGTAATGGTTTTTTCTCGATTCACCTTTTCAATGGCATTATTTGAAGGAGGAATATTTTCCAAAAGAATATTTAAAGGGATCTTTGCAATGCGTTTCTTCCCGTTTTTTAAGATAAGCTCATTTCCTTCTATGATCTTTCCTATGATGGCATACTCTATCTCATTTTTTTCCAATATTGAAAATATCTTTTTTAGATTTTTCTTTTCAACTACCGCAAGCATACGTTCCTGAGTTTCTGATAGCATCATTTCATAAAAAGTGATATCATTTTCTCTCAAAGGTATCTTTGAAAGGTCCATTTCAAGTCCCACATTTCCTCTTTGAGCCATTTCAACCGATGATGATGTTAAACCCGCAGCACCCATATCCTGCATTGAAACAACTAACTTTCTCTTTGCTATTTCCATTACCGCTTCAATGAGTTTCTTCTCTTCAAAGGGATTCCCTATCTGAACAGAGGGTCTGTCCTTTTTTGATTTTTCCGAAAGTTCAACCGATGCAAAGGTTGCACCGTGGACACCGTCACGACCCGTTTTTGAGCCGAAATAAAGAATGAGATTACCATTGCCCGAAGCCACCCCCTTTATGAGTTCTTCTTTTTTCCCGATCCCCAAAGCAAAAACATTCACAAGACAATTGACATCGTAAGAATCATCAAAGTATGTTTCACCACCCAGAACAGGAACTCCTACGGAATTTCCGTAATCGCTGATACCCTTTACCACACCGCTTAAAAGATCAATATTCTTTCTTTTTTTCATTGAACCGAAATATATGGGATCACCGCTTGCAACGGGTCTTGCTCCCATTGTAAAAATATCCCTTAATATTCCGCCAATACCTGTTGCTGCACCTTGATAGGGTTCTATGGCGGAGGGATGATTATGCGACTCCATTTTGAAAGCAACAAAATAATCCTTGCCGATGTCCAATACTCCGGCATTTTCACCTTCACCTACTAATTTTAGTTTTGACCTTGAATATAACTTTTTCAAATAGGGTTTAGATGTTCTA
>CAYVPX010000213.1:0-2865 GCA_964453935.1 uncultured bacterium
AACCATTATATTAAAATTTACAAAAAAAAAGAGTAATGATAAAATTTGTCTTGTTTGCGGGAAACTTATTGAAGTGAATGAATGTTTGGATATAGTTCAAATTATTTATTTTGAAAATATACAGTTCTCTTAAATATTGATGTAATCAGGTATCTTCGTATATACGAAGATACGACCAAAGGGGTAATGCTATTATCAATGGAGAATTGGCAATTAAATCTAAAAGAAAAAAAATATAATTACCACAGAGAACACAGAGTACACAGAGTTTAAAGAGTGAAAAGAAGAAAAGTCATTCAGAGCAAACGCAGTTTGCGTAGGAATCTCAAAGAAATAGAATTACCACAGAGCACTAATTCAGTTGAGAATTGATAGTGGAGAATTGAGAGTTTAAAGGCAAAAGAAAGGAAAAACATAATTACCACAGAGACACAGAGGTTAAAGAAAATCCAATAAATCCTTTGAACCTTGAACCTTTGAACTTGCATTTATTAGATGTTCCGTTTCACTAAACACGACAGAAGTGGAATGTAATTTTTATATTTAGCCAGTATAATAGTATTAAAAGTATTTATTATTTTAAATACTAGGTATTCTTATGTCTGAATTATTGGTCTCAAATCGATAACCTTGAAAAAAAGGTGGAAATAAATTATAATACAAAAAAGGTTAGAATATGATTTACGCAAAGGTTATCGGTAATGTCGTGGCAACACGAAAAGAAAAGAAATACAAGGGGAAAAAGATCTTAATGATCCAACCCATAAATATGAAGACGAAAAAACCCTATGGTGATTCATTCGAAGCCATTGATGTTACCCCGCAGGCAGGTATTGGTGATTTCGTTTTAGTTACTGTTCAAGGTAGATCGTCAAGGGTTGCATTACATGATCTTGAAATGCCGATAGATGCAGTCATCGTTGCAATTGTCGATAGTGTGGACATGGATGAAGAATAATATATATAAATTTCTCTTTTTAGGGGATATATTCGGGAAAACAGGACGAGAGGTCATTAAAGAACATTTAGCCGAGATCAAAGAATTGAACAATATTGATTTTACTGTTGCTAATCTTGAAAATATTGCACATGGCTCCGGTATTAACAAAAAGGGATTCAAGGAAATGATGGACGCAGGTATTGACGTTGGAACATCGGGTAATCACCATTTTCAGAGAAAGGACGTTTTCAAACTTATTGAAGAAGAGGTCCCGAACCTTTTAATGCCTGCCAATTTCCCGGAAGGCGTTAAGGGTAACAGATACGGTATCTTCCAAGTGAAAGATATTGAGGTACTTATTATCAATCTTCATGGACAGGTGATGATCACACAAAATTTTTCCAATCCGTTTAAAATACTCAACCGCTTACTCAAGCAATTTGATAATTTTAGCGGGCCAATATTTATTGATCTTCATGCTGAAGCAACAAGTGAGAAACGAGCTATGTCATTATATTTTGATGGAAGAATAACGGGGTTATTCGGAACCCATACACATATTCAAACAGCAGACGAACGGATCTTGCCGAAAGGTACCGCTTATATTACCGATCTTGGCATGTGCGGACCCTATGACAGCGTTATTGGTATCACACTTGATTCTGTCATTGATAGTTTTCTCTATGCACTTCCCAGTAAGTTTGAACCAGCAACATCACAACCTTCCATTCAGGGCGTTATTGTAGAATATGATGCAAAAGAAAAGAAAGTCCGAAGTATTGAAAGGGTTTTAAAAGTTTATTAATGAATATAGTATTTTTACTTGGTCCCACGGCAATTGGAAAAACAGATCTGGCGTTTTTGCTTGCAAAAAAATATAACTTTGATGTGATCTCATGTGATTCCATTCAGATATATAAGTTCCTAAATCTCGGAACGGGCAAACCTGCAAAAGCAGAAATGAATGGTATTAAAATGTACCTTTTTGATTATATTCATCCTAACAGTTACTATTCAGCCTTCAACTTCTATCTCGATGTAAAACAAATAATTGCAGATAAGCCGAATAGAAATTTTATTATTTCCGGCGGGACGGGACTTTTTGTCGAGGCATTGATAAGAGGTATTGCACCAAACATTCCAAGAGACGAGAACTTGAGAGACGAGCTCAGGAATCAGGTAAAGAATTCATCATGGCAGGAGCTTTATAATATGCTGAAAGACCTTGATGAGGAATATGCAAAAAAGATCTCTGTTAATGATCATGTGCGTATTATTCGTGCATTGGAGATTTATTTCTTGACTGGTAAAACCATGTCTTCACTAAAAGAAGAAACAAAAAGTTCTGTTTTTATAAATAACTATGTATTACTCAATCTCACTTGCGATCGGGAGATACTTTATAAGAGGATAAATGAGCGTGTTGAAAATTGGTTTAACCAAGGTTGGATAGAAGAGGTAGAAGATCTTTACAATAACAGGATCATAAAGGATAATTTCAAAGCTATTGGTTTCAAGGAGATCATTGATTTTATCAGTGGCAGCATCAAAAGTAAAAGACAGCTTATTGAACTTGTGAAACAAAAAGAGAGAAATTATGCCAAAAGACAGATCACTTGGCTTAAAAGATATGATGAACGGATTGACATCGAGAGAAATTTTGATATAAATGATGATATGGAAAAGATAGAAGATATTTTAATAAAAAAAGGAGTTATAAATGATTGATTTTCAACAACCCTATTTGAATGAAATGAAGACAAAAAAGATGGAGGTCAAGGTCGTCTTTTCAAGAGGTGACAGCATGGCCGGAATAATAGTTGGATTTGATAATTATTCCGTTTTACTGAGAAGCGACAACAAGGATTACCTTATTTTTAAGAATAATGTGAATTTTATTGAACCTGTAAAAAAGTTTAAATTTC
>CAYVPX010000214.1:0-2862 GCA_964453935.1 uncultured bacterium
TCTTTTAGGGCTTTTATTATTCTCTCTATCATATTTTATTATAACATAAAAAATATTTTATTTCAATACTTTTTTTTATATTTTATTATTCCTTCGAATATATTTGCCTTTATCGTGTATTTATTTTATATATTTTCCTTTTATTATTCAAACTTTTTTTTAAATGTTCTAATTTATTATAAATTTATTTAACCTGATATTTCTGTGAATAACCTGTGGAATATGTATGCACTTGCTCGCTTTAAAATTTATTAAAATATTGACCTGTGTGTATCGTCATAATATATTAATTGTTTTCCACATATTTTACACAGACATTAATATACATATTTTTCGAATATTCCATTAATTATATAATTATATACTACTTTTCCACTTCATTATTGTAAATATTATAAATTAAGATATAAAATAATATATAGTTCCTTTAAAAAATCTTTGGTTCAAATTTAATTGGTTCAGATAGATTATTTAGTGAATAAAATTATTTTTGGTATTATCAAGGTTTACAAAAAATAGCAATATGATTTTGATTAGAAAGATTTTGAAAAATAATTTGAAATAAAGTATTTTATAAGTTAAAATTAAATATTAATGGAGCTAATATGAATAATGAAAAAAACAATAATTTTATTGAAATGATCATTCAAGAACATAATAAAAATAAAAGATTTAATGGTCAAGTACATACAAGATTTCCTCCTGAACCCAATGGATATTTACATATAGGTCATGCGAAGTCAATAAATATAAATTTTGGTTTGGCAAAAGAATATAAAGGGTTATGTAATTTAAGATTTGATGATACCAATCCAAGTAAAGAAGAAACTGAGTATGTTGACTCAATTATGAAAGATATTAAATGGCTTGGTTTTGATTGGGAAGATAGAATATTCTATGCGTCAGATTATTTTCAGAAACTCTATGAATATGCCCTTGAACTTATAAAAAAAGGGCTTGCATATGTTGATGATCTTTCAGCATCTGAGATTAGGAAATATAGAGGAACACTAACTGAACCTGGTAAAGAAAGTCCATTTAGGAATAGGACGAAAGAGGAGAATCTTGAACTTTTTGAGAAAATGAAAAACGGAGAATTCCTAGATGGTTCCAAAACATTAAGGGCAAAGATAGATATGACATCGCCCAATTTGAACATGAGGGATCCTGTTATGTACCGCATCCTGCATGCCGAACATCACAGAACGGGGAACAAATGGTGCATTTATCCCATGTATGATTGGGCACACCCGCTATCTGATTCAATAGAAGGTATTACCCACTCTATATGTACACTTGAATTTAAAGACCATAGACCACTATATGATTGGTTTCTGGAAAAATTAGGTATTCACCATTCGCAGCAAATAGAATTTGCAAGATTAAACCTAACATATGCCATATTGAGTAAAAGAAAATTAATAAAACTTGTAAATGAGAAATATGTATCCGGTTGGGATGATCCGAGAATGCCGACAATATCCGGGATGAGACGGCGTGGATTTCCTCCGGCAGCAATAAGAAAATTTTGTACAAATATTGGGGTTAGCACCAGTAACAGCATGGTTGATGTTGAGTTTTTAGAGCATTTTGTAAGGGAAGAATTGAATAGAACTACCCCGAGAGTCATGGGTGTGATAGATCCTATAAAGGTCATTATTACGAATTACCCTGAAGATAAGGTTGAATATATAGATGCCGTAAATAACCCGGAAGATCCCAATAGCGGAACAAGAAAGGTTCCTTTCTCTAATGAACTATATATTGAAAAAGCGGATTTTATGGAAGAACCGGTTAAAAAGTTCTACCGCCTGGCACCAGGCAGAGAGGTAAGGTTCAGATATGCCTATTTCTTGACATGTACGGGTGTAAAAAAAGATGAAAATGGTAATATCACAGAGATTCTGTGCACCTATGACCCTGAAACAAGGGGAGGAAATGCCCCTGATGGAAGACGCTCAAAAGCAACACTTCACTGGGTTTCAATAAAACAGGCAAAAAGGATAACAGTAAGGTTATATGATAAATTATTCAATGTAAAAGACCCTAGTATAACAGAGGAGGGAAAAGATTTTATATCAAACATTAACCATGAATCGTTAAAAACATTAAAAAATTGTTATATTGAACCAAGTATAAAAAACGGCAAACCGGGAGATATATATCAATTTGAGCGTTTAGGATATTTTATCGTTGATAAGGATAGCAGTGAGAACAATATGATATTTAACAGGACAATAACATTAAAAGATACATGGAAAAAGATACAAAAACAAAAGAAGTAATATTGAAATAAATAATGGATATTATTGAAAAAATGATATGATTTTGATATAATATATTAATGGAGGTTGAAATGAAAAAGATTTTTGTTGCATTATTTTTGCTCTTTACTATTATGTTTGCCAATGCCGGTAATATGGCGGTAGGTTTACTTGCGGGATATCCTGATGCATTAACAGCTCGACTTGATATGAATAAAATGTCCTTTGATGCCTATATTGGCTGGGATTATTGGGATATGTGGTTAGCAGGGGACATTATTATGAAAAAACCCATGAAATTCCAGGAAATACCACTTGAAATGTATTACGGTGGCGGCGGTATGATAACATTTGGCAGTCATGATTATTGGGAGTATGACGCAACCGTCGGATACTGGCGTTGGGTACAAAAGACCGATATTAATTTAGGTCTTCGCGGTAAGGTAGGATTGTCTTATTATTTCAGTGATGATCATAAATTATCGGCATTTATAGAAACCGGTCCCGGATTATTTTTTATTCATTTTGAATTCAATTGGTTCGGTGGTGCAGGGATTAGATATTATTTTTAAGCTGCAAGTATAATATTTTGGACTTT
>CAYVPX010000215.1:0-2828 GCA_964453935.1 uncultured bacterium
GCAAAGAAAGGATATAAAAAGCAAAAACCAAATAGTCCTGAAATTGGTAAATGGTTGAAAAAATATTTTAAAAAGAGAACATGCCGTAAGATAAAGGTATATCTCAAAAAATATAAAGGAGAATAAATTATGAAATTAGTTAATAAAACAGATATTTATGAATATGATTTATCTTCATTGGATGCTATGTTAACAGTGGATATTCCTGCATCTCAATATAAAGTAGAAATAATATTTAAAAATGGTGAATTTGTTGAGGCAAAATATTTATTTACTTCTCCTTATAGCGATCAACAATGGAGAATATTAGGTTTAATTAATGACAAAATACAGGAGCTTAAAAAATCCTATAAAAAATCTGAAAATTATTAAGTTAAATGAATTATTAATGGTGCGGAGGATATTGAATGAATACGAATTTCAAAAAATGGAAATTCACAAGATATGATTTTTATATGGATAGTTCAAAAACAAAAGTTCATACTTGGGAATTTCATGGTACAAAAGAACAGGCAAAGAAGAAGTATGACGAATTAATTCAGAGAAATTTTTCGCCATATACAACTTTTGATTATGAGCAAATTGATGAGTGAGGTGATAAGATGAATTATTGTGAAACCTGCAAATATTATCGACATACTCCTAATATATTGGGAGGTATCGCAGAATGTGTTTTGGGTGAAAAGTCATTAATGACTTTCTGGAAAAATAAAGCATGCGAGAAATATCAACATACTGATGTCGATAACATGGATGCGCAAAATAAGTATTATAAAGAACATTTACAAGGCTTATTGCAAATGGAATCCGGTTAAATGGATTTGTTTATTCTTATAAGTACGTATGTGCAATTGGTGGCGATGGGAATATAGTCATATGTATTTGTGAAGAATGTTTAAATGAGCTTAAAGAATCAATGGAGAAGAAGGGAAAAAATAAAATGCCTAAAACTGTTAAAGCGATTGTGAGGAAATACCTTAAAGAAAATGGCTACGATGGTCTATACGTTGATGTATTCGATGGTCCTACCTGTAGCTGTACACTTGATGATTTAATGCCCTGTGGTCAGCCTATGGATGATTGCAAGGCAGGGGTATTCGTAGAGTGTAGGGGGAAAAATAAAGATATGGAGTTTTGTATTGGGCCTAAAAGGAAATAATTAAATATTGGTACATTTAGTGCTGTTATGAAGGTAATATTGTAATCATGGAGGCTTAAAATGAAATTATCAGAATTGATAAAAGCATTAAATTATGCATTAGAAGAACACGGAGATATGGATATTATTATATCTACTGCAGAAGAGGGGAGTAGTTTATCTAATCAAAATTATACAATAAGTGAACCAAATACTTTAATTTGTGAGAAAAATGAAGATAGTGGCCTAATGGAATATTGGATAAGGGACTGGCCCTATTAAAAAATAGGGCTATGCCATGATAAATTGGAGTTTTGTGTTGAGGCAGAGAATAGTCAATCTAAGATGTTAAGGAATAGTTGACAATTCAAATAATAAGGGATAAAATGAAAAAGAAAATTGAAATGACCGATGATAAATTATTTTGGGATTTTAGAGTTCAGGCCTGGGGGGATAAGAAAAATTATATTATAAAGATAACTGGTAATAAAACAGGAGTAGAAGGGGTAATAACAGGTGATAATTTAATTGCCGCTTTATTAAGATTGATAAAAAGGATGACTGATAAAATTAAACAGGAAAGGAGTAAGGTATGAATGATCAAACCAAGGATGATGTATATGTTGTAATACGGGATATGAGTGCTGGGAATGATGAAGTAGGAGAGGCTTGGCAAGAGACAAAAATATTTCCCGCAAACGCAACTTTAAATGAAGTGATGGAATGGGCAATGGGAAATGGTTTCACAAGAGATGTTGCAAGCCATAAAAGAATAACAATAACCAGACCCGACAATTATGATATTCAAATAAAAAGGGAGGCTAACATTGGCGAATGTTGATTATTTTATAATTGCAGAAAAAGGCTCTGGGTATGAAGTGGATCATTATCTATTTAAGAATCTTTATATCGCATTAAAGGGTGTTTTTATTGCCGAGCAAACAGGCATAAGTAAAGAATTGATATCACGAATGGCGAAAAGAAATATAGCAATTGAAGCAAGAACTTATAAAAAGCTTAAGAGATTTTTTGATATTTTCGATGAGGATATATTTTATGAGCTTTATTGTGGAATCAAAGATAAATCAAATAAAGAATTGAAATTGTTCGGCAAAGAATTTAAGGAAAAATATAATACATTGTTCTCTAAAAATAAAGAAAAAACTAAACATTAATATCAAGTTAAATGAATATGCTACTGGTATGAGTTGTTTCCCCTAACTGCTTGGTGCCGCGCAAAGTAAAGGTTCGATTCCTTTAAGGTAAGGCCAGTTTAACAAACTGGATGCCAGTAGCATAATTATATTCTAAGAATTCATAGTATTGGAGAGATAATATATGACTTGGGCAAATGATAGAGCAAAGATTGAGGTATTTAATGAGGATTGTCTGCCTGCTATGCGAAAGATGAAAGAAAATGAGTATTCTCTTTCAATCTGTGACCCGCCATATTTTCAGGCTGTTGAGAAATTAGGGTATTTTGGTGCAGAATATTCTGTAACAAAAGTTAAAAGGCAACGATATAAACCGAAAAAGTGGAATGTTCCAACCAATAAATATTTTAAGGAATTATTGCGAATATCTAAAAATCAAATAATTTGGGGAATTAATTATTATAATATTCCCAATTTGGGAAGTGGCCGCATAATATGGGATAAGAAAAATGATGCATCTACTTTTTCTGATTGTG
>CAYVPX010000216.1:0-1102 GCA_964453935.1 uncultured bacterium
AGATTTTATAACTTATAAATGACTATATTCTTATAACGTATCAATATTATTTTTTGAACTTCTCAATTTCATATTAAATTTTGCTTGACTGAAAAATCATTATATATTATAATATTGTAAATTTAATGGAGGTTATGATGAAAAAATATTTTTTTATTATTTTATTACTATTTGCTGCTGGAATATTTGCCGATGAAGCTGGATTTAACGGAATGGACGCCCCTTGGTTGAAGAATGAAAAATTTTATAAATCCGATGTTTATATTAAAGCGCATATCATTTCCAAAGATAATTCGGGAATTTCTACATTAATCTGGGAAAGTTGGATAAAAAAAGGCGGTAACTATACAAAAGTGAAGATCACGGGAAATTCGACAAAAGAAACGGAAAAAAATGTTATGAAAGCACTGTTTAACAATATGATGATTATCGATAACGAGAAGGAAAAGACCACTACTTTAATTTTCCCTTCGAAAAAAGGTTATGTTGTTAATTCCAATGATGATAAGAATGGTTCTTCAGAATCTAAGGCTTATAACACTCCTTCAAAAGAGAAAAAAGATAATTCCGCAAACTATATTACAAAGAGGTATTTTATAAAAAATGAAAAAATTGGTAAATATATGTGTAAAAAATACAAAGTTGTTAGCTGGTATAAAAATGATCCTGAAAATAAAAATACAAGCTTTATTTGGATATATGAACCAAAGAAACTTACGATCAAAGCAGAGAATACCGATAAAAGTGGTACAACAAGTACATATATTTTAGACAATTTTGTTTCCAAAACAATTCCAATGTCAATATTTAAAGCACCTGCAGGATACACAAAGTATGAGAATATGATGCAACTAATGATGTCAAATTCCGGAAATAGTAAAAAAAATAAAAAATCTGATAATCCAATGATGCAAATGTTCCAACAGATGCAGAAAGAAGGGAATAAATAGATCTAAAATATACAATCAATAATCCAAAAAGATTAATTTTTATCTATCTCTTTTTTCTCATATTTGTAAAAATATGTTTCAATAAGTTTAGCTCTGAATGCCGGTAAAAAACCACGAACAAATATTGCAGTGGATAAAATGTCCGAATCAAT
>CAYVPX010000216.1:1202-2817 GCA_964453935.1 uncultured bacterium
ATGCCGGTAAAAAACCACGAACAAATATTGCAGTGGATAAAATGTCCGAATCAATAGGAGCCTTTGTGATTACCGTGATTCCATTGTACAATTTTGGCTGATGACCTGTTTCGGGATCGAAGATATGACAATACCTTTTCCCATCCTTTTCAAAATACCTTTGATAATCTCCGGATGTTGCAACTGATTTGTTTCTTATGGTAATGATCTTATCATAAATACCTGTGGGTCTATATGGTACCTGAATACCTATTTTGTATTCTCTTTCACCATGTCCGTAAATGTTGCCGCCAAAATTTAGTAAAAAAGTTTTAACTCCCCTTTTTAATAGAAATTCTTTTGCTTTTTCAAGTAAAAAGCCCTTTCCCACCGCACCTAGATCAACCTTACAATTTCTTATAATAATCTTTTTATCTGAAATTATTATATCTCTTTTCTTTTTCAAAAAGTTTTTTATATCAGCATCATTGGGAATATGCGGATTTTTAGAACCGAAACCCCATAGGTCAACGAGTTCGCCAATTGTAATATCAAACCCGCCGTTTGATGCTTCTTTCATCTTCATTGAGTATTTCAAAAGCTCAACAAGCCATTTGGGCGGATTCAAAAGTTCACCTGTATCATTCAATTTATAAATAAGTGAATTTTTATTGTATCTGTCGATATCACTTGATAGTTGAATGATATAATTCTGAAGATCATCAAATACTTTTCCATCTACCTGTTCATATACCTTAATAGTGAAAAAAGTATCGGCAGTAAAAAATTGCCTCTCTGCTATCTTACTTTTTCCCTGACATCCCAATAAAAGGATTATAATAGTAAAAAATAAATATTTATACCAATTTTTTGATCTCATCAAATACAAATTCCATTATCTCATTTATGAGTTCTTCACTGAAATCAAATTTAATGTTTGCTGTTTTATAAATTTCGGGTATTGGTTTTGAATATCCCAATTTCAAAGCATTTGTATAATCATTGATAGCTTTTTCGGGGTCTTTTTTATAATTTTTCCAAACCTGCAATGCTCCCAGTTGAGCCATTCCGTATTCAATATAGTAAAATGGTACTTCAAAAATATGAAGCTGTTTATGCCATGAATTCTTAATATGGTCTTCCAGTCCGTTAATATCAACATTACCGCCATATTCTTTTCTTATTTCAAGCCATTTATCCTCTCTCTCCTCAACAGAATGATCGGGATTTAAATAAACCCATTGCTGGAAGAGATCTACTGAACTCATCCAGGGGAAAAACATTAAGATACCTTCAAGTTGATTATAAATCGCCGCTTTCTTTTCTTCTTCGGTCTTATAAAACACATCAAGATGATCCAGAGTAATAAGCTCCATGCTCATTGAAGCAAGCTCTGCAACTTCAGAAGGGGTTTCAGAATATTCCACAAGATCCATTCCCGCAGTTAAGAAGGTATGCTGAGCATGTCCAGATTCATGTAAAAGTGTTGTGAGGTCACGGTGCAAACCAACAGCATTCATAAATATAAAGGGCATTCCCGTTTTATTCAGCGGATAATTATATCCCCCTGGTGCCTTTCCTTTCCTTGATTCCACATCGAAATAGCCCTTTTCCTTCATTTTCAAAAGGTTATTTT
>CAYVPX010000217.1:0-2815 GCA_964453935.1 uncultured bacterium
ATATGTCCATGAAATGTTGTTTATTATATTTTCAACGGGCAGTTTAAAGATCTTAGTTTTATAAGCATCTACTTATTTAATTATAGCATATTATAGATATTCAATCAATTTTTTTTTACTGTTTCGTCATTATCGGTCTTGACACGATAATCCATTCTCAATAAAATTACATTATAAGAATAAAAAAAGAGAAAGAAAAATAATATGACAAATTCATTACTTCGAACATTGAACCTTCTTCAATTGACAATTAAAAAAAAATGGATTCTGAATCAAGTTCAGAATGACAAAAGAAAAAAGGGAATATGGAATTACCACAGAGGACTAATCCAGTTGAGAGTTGAGAATGGAGAATTGAGAGTTAAAAGAAAAATCAAAGAAATAATATGAAATTACCACAGAGGACTAATCCAGTTGAGAGTTGAGAATGGAGAATTGAGAGTTAAAAGAAAAATCAAAGAAATAATATGAAATTACCACAGAGGACTAATCCAGTTGAGAGTTGAGAATGGAGAATTGAGAGTTAAAAGAAAAATCAAAGAAATAATATGGAATAACCACTGAGCACACCTGTCTGCGTGCGGACACGCACAGGCAGGCAGAGGTCACTGAGGTTAAAGAAAATCCAATAAATACTTCGAACTTTGTACTTTGAACATTGAACTTTACAGCCTTTCGGACTTTTAATCTTTCTCTTTTGACAAACTTGGGGAACCCGGAGGTTCCCCAAATAAAAATTATTTGATCACTGCAAATTTATAGAATTTACTGTCTTTTCCTACCTTGATAACAAGAATATAAATACCGGATGCAATGTGACTATTCTTGTCATTTTGTAATGTCCATCTTATGGTAGGATTATTGGGATCAGAAATAACATCAAGATCATCTGCAACAGTAAAGGTTTTAACAATTTCACCTGCAATATTATATACAACACACTTATCAAAAGTAGCTGGTAATTGATCAAATGTAACTTGATTCGTCTCTTTTGTTAGACAAGGATTAGGGAATATTCTTACAGTATCAAGTGACGTTGTAGGAGTAGCTTTATAACCGAATAAACCATAGGTTGAGAAGTGATTTGTTTGTATGGTCAATGTATTTGCAACTGGATCAACCTCGCCGCCGATTAGTTCCCATGCCGCAGGTGTATAATTTGTATTATAATACCATACCTTCAGATTGGTCTCTTGAATATCCGTACCGTCAACAATTCCGTCTTGATCCACATCGGAATAATGAATGACCATTGTTACCGGTTCATTAAAAGTTATTCCACTGCCATCAGCGTAAAATTCTCTTGCCTCTCCTGTTTCTACCATTTTTGGATCGGTAATAGCGGGAATCTCGCTTGGAGGATTAACGGATAATTGCGTATTTCCATTAAGCGCATTTGCCGGAACATTTACCTCGGTAAAGGAATTATCAAATAATATGCCGCCTGATGGACCAACATTTACATTCGTTTGAATTGGCAATATGGACAATGTATAGGTATCTCCGTTCTTGGAAATATAGGTGATCTTATCACCACCACCGGGTGACCAATTCATAAATGCTTCATTGTAAGGATTGTTTGCAATAATTTGAGGTATATAATTTACATCATTATCATCCGTTGTTAATACTGGATCATCCCAATTGGTCATATAGGTATTGAAGTTAGCATTTTGTAAAGAATCGGAAACAGCAGTACTACTTGCAGCGTTGTTGAACACAGCATTATCAAATGTTCCTTTCTCATCCTGTACATAAGAAATAATTCCACCATTTTCATTATTACCAAGAGACCATGAAGGTGACCATTTCGGCAAATTGTTAATGGAAACATTGGGTTGTCCCGGTTTATGTGAAATTAGCGTCAATCTTGAATCATTAATATCCACAACCATATTTGATGGAGCAGTATTTTGCTCAGAATTTGCTGTTGTAATAATGTTTTGCACGTTATTTAATACATAAATTTGCGAAGAATTATCCGTTCTTGACTCATAAACGAAAGCAAGCTTCAATTCACCGGCATCCGGATAACCCGTATCCGGTGCCCACCACCATTTCGGCTGTAAACATCTTGAGACAGTAGAACCCGTTGTATCACTAGAAAGTTGTGTCAATCGTATCAATTTATATCCTGTTGTTGCACTTGGCAGATCATTGGGATTAAAGGCATAGAGATCACCGCCGATTGAAACAACGATCCTCGGCTTAGTATCCGGTTGTGCTACCGCCGGGCAATAATCGGGATCATACCAATCATGATAGGTATCTGTTGATAAGAGTTCTGGTGTACCTGTGCCATCAGCTAATCTTCTATAAAGTTTTCCATGTTCGTCAGTTTTATTATATGTCGCATAGTAGAGATAACCATCATCTCCCCAGCAAATTTGGGAGAAGTAAAGAACATTTTCACCATCTTCAGTAATTTGAACAGGAGCATTTGTGGTATCTGATATATCCAATGTGTAAATATTGCAATAAGTGTTACTTTTTGAAACGAATGCTACTTTTGTGCCCGTTGGGTTCCATACAGGGAACAGATCATAATTGCCTCCGGCAACAGTAGTTCCTCCAAAATTGTCAATTGATGTTGCGGCAATATTGACACCCGATTCCCATGGAACCGTAAATGTAGCACTTAGCGGTGCAATAATGGTATTTGCTTTTGAAATCCCATCCAGTAAGGTTGCAGGAACCGTAATGGTATAGGTTTCCCCCGGTGTAAGATCAACTAATGGAACCACTCTTAATATTTTATCACCTGTTAAAGGTGTAATACTTGAAACACCAATATTAGTACTCAAATGATCAACTA
>CAYVPX010000218.1:0-2793 GCA_964453935.1 uncultured bacterium
GGCATTGTTGTCTCGATTAGGAAAAGAGCTCAGCATAACAGTAAATAAAAATGATATAATGAATTATATTAAGGGACAAAAGTATTTTTTACGAAATGGTGAATTTGATTATGAGCAATATAAAACAGTACTTTCCCAAAATGGACTTTCTCCTGCCATGTATGAATCCCAGGTGAGGGTACAATTACTGCTAAACCAATTATACGGAATCATTAATAAAGCACAAGCAATTTCACCTCTTTTCCTATTAGATCAAAATCGTTCATTCAACCTAACTAATTATATAAAATTTGCGACATTGGATGAAAATTATTTTAAAGATAAAATTAAGATAGAGGATACAGACTTTAAAGATTATTATTCAAAACACATGGAAGATTATTTTGTTCAACCGCAAGTCAAGATTGCTTATAAAATTTTACCTATTGAAATCACGCAGAAAGACATTGATAACATTGTTAAACAACTTAATGAGATTCGGGATGAAATATTGAATAAAAAACTAACATTTACTGATGCCGCGAAAATGTATTCTGAAGGTCCAAGTGCATCAAAGGGTGGTGAATTGGGATGGTTTGATAAGGATACAATGGTACCGGCTTTTACAAAAGTGGTATTTTCTCTTAAAAAAGGCGAAATATCAAAACCTTTTAGAACGAAGTTCGGATACCATATTGTTCAGCTCGAGGACACAAAAACCGTAGATGGGAAAAAGAAGGTATTAGCAAGACATATCCTTTTGAAACTTAATATTACTGATGAAGAAAAAGACAATGTATATAATGATGCAATGAATAATTATGCTAAATTAAAAGCCGACAAGCTTACTGATCTTTTCAAGGATACCAAGTTAACGGATTTTATAACAAAAGATAATTTACCTTACAAAGATATGGAAGATGTATTTGATTATAAAAAGCCGGGTATTGCAGGATATCCTTTCTATAAAGAGGACAAAGATAAAAATAAAGCATATTGGGTTTTATATCAATTAGTGGCAAAAAAAGACGGATATTACAAACCATTGAACACAGTAAAGACCGATGTTGAAAATGCAGTAAGAAAAGAAAAAATAGATACCTATTTAAGTAAAAATATTAAAGAGATTACAAACGGTATAAAAAAAGATTCATGGAAAGAAGTAAGTTTTACAGCATTTTCGGGTATAATAAAACCCATTTTCGGTACAACAAAAGATACTCAAACAAAAGAATTATATACAAATGCATCGAAAGATATTTTGAAAAAACTTATGGAACTTACCAAAAGTCAAGAAGGATTTTATAATTTTGAAAATAAGATCTATTTATTTGTTTTGTTAAAAAAAGAATTACCTCCTCTTAAACCAGCAGATATTGCCACTGCTAAGAATAGTTATTTTTACAATTTTATCACTCAATCCAGTTTCGGTGATTTCTTAAGATATTTAAGAGAAAAGTACAAGGTTAAGGTATTCAAAAGTAGAATTGGTCTCTAATTATGGTTAATGATTTTGATATCTTATCACAAAATATTGAGAAGATAATACCCGAAAAAGGATTAGAAGAAAAACTCAATATTGCAAAAAAACAGAAAAGGCCTTTAATTATAAAGTTGGGTGCCGACCCCTCGGCACCGGATATTCATTTCGGACATTTAGTAGTTTTAAAAAAATTAAAAGAATTTCAAGAATTAGGTCATAGAATAATTTTTATTATCGGTGATTTTACAGGCATGATCGGTGATCCCACGGGAAAAAGCGAGACCAGGAAACGTCTGGATAAAGATACGGTGAAGAAGAACGCAGATACTTACGCAAAACAGGTATTCAAGATATTGGACAAAGATAAAACTGAGATCAGATTCAATAGCGAGTGGTTCGAAAAAATATCCATATATGATTTTCTCGCTTTATCCTCAAAATATACTGTTGCTCGTATGCTTGAAAGAAATGATTTTCAAAAGCGATTTTCTGAAAATAAACCAATCTCCATATTGGAATTTTTATATCCCCTTGTTCAAGGTTATGATTCGGTTGAAATAAAAGCGGATATTGAGTTGGGCGGCACCGATCAAGAATTCAATCTATTAGTAGGTAGAACTTTACAGGAAAGATACGGGCAAGAACCGCAAATTGCCATGGTAATGCCCATTATCGAGGGTTTGGATGGTAAACAGAAGATGAGCAAATCTCTTGGCAATTATATTGGATTGAACGATGAGCCAAATGATATGTTTGGTAAAATAATGTCAATTCCGGATGAAATACTTCCAAAATATATTAGATTATTGTCCTTTAAGCCATTAGAAAAGAAAAAAGAAATTTTAAGATCTCTTGAAGATAACAAAGTAAATCCGCGAGACATTAAGATGGACTTCGGAGAAGAAATGGTAAGTTTTTTATATGATGAAGAAACAGGAAAAAAAGCAAAGGGAAATTTCATCACTCAATTTGTAAAAAAAGATATTCCGGATGATATTGAGACCACTGTAGTTAAGCAGGGAAAGGTAATTGATATTATTCAAGAACTTGATAACTCATTATCAAAAGGTGAAATAAAACGACTTATAAAACAAAACGCAGTAAAGTTCAACAATGAAACCGTGAAAGACGGATTTGATAAAATATCAGAAAGCGGAATTTTAAAAATAGGAAAAAGAAAGATATTCAAATTAGAGATCAAATAATACTTTTAGGAGGAGGGAATATGAAATTAGAAAATGCCACCATTTGGGGAATTTTAGGATTTCTATTTATTTTCATTTTTAAAATACTGGGAACATTATTCCCTTTAATCTATTCGAATCATTTGG
>CAYVPX010000219.1:0-2785 GCA_964453935.1 uncultured bacterium
ATTTTCTAAATGTATTTCGGATGAAAGGATCAAACCTAATTGAATTATTTTGTTATACATATTATCCATATTGATATTATAATAAATTTTAAAAAAAAATCAAATAATTATGAGAAGTTTATTAATTGGAGAATAGATGAAAATGTAGGGATCATTCACGAACGACTTTTGAAGAATGGTAAATAGTGAATGGTGAAGAGTGCATGTTGAGTTGTAATCTATAAGTATAGTTAGAGACAAAATTATATGCCTACTATCCTTGGTAAGGGCTTTTATAGCCTTGCGTTACCACGGTGTAGAAGAAAAATAGATCAAAATATTAAAAATATGAAAAAAATATTTTATTTTATAATTCCTTATCAATAGAGACATTACTGAGGAATATACGGAATATATTCCAATATAACAAGAAATATAAGGATATGGATTTAATCCTTATGTAAGAAAGCTTGCGAACCTTCATTAATAAAGGGTAAAAAATAAAAAAATACTTGACACGAAAAAAAAAAGTTGTATAATTTAGGTATGAGGATATTAGTTATCGGTGCTGGTGGATGGGGCACAGCAATTTCAATACTTCTTTCTAAAACATCAGATGAAAATGAAATACTTATTTGGGACTATTTTCCTGAAACCCTTGATCATATAAAGAACGATCATAATAACCCCAATTATCTTCCTAATGTAGATATTCCCATGAGAATTAAACCATGTTATTCATTGGATGAGGGCATTAACAAATCTGATATTATTTTTTCCGTGGTACCTTCTATTGGTTTAGAAAATGTTAAGGACCACTTTATTAATAAGGAATTATCTCATATTAAAGCAATTGTAAGTGCAACAAAAGGATTCCATATTCAAAGCAAAAGAAGAATTTCCGAATTATGGCAAGAAATATTAGGTGATAGTTTCTCAAAAAAATATTTAGTATTATCAGGTCCTTCACATGCAGAAGAAGTTGCAAAAGATAAAATTACTGCCGTTTCAATCGCTTCTCATAATATTGAATTAGCAAGGGAAATATCCCAATTATTATCAAACGAGTATTTTAGAGCATATTCAACGGATGATATTATTGGTGTAGAATTAGGCGGTGCATTAAAAAACATTATGGCATTAGGTGCAGGGATAATAGATGGACTATCTTTAGGCGATAATGCGAAAGCAGCTTTTATTACAAGGAGCTTATATGAGATAATAAGATTTGGTGTATATTTTGGTGCAAAAAAGGATACGTTTTTTGGACTCTCGGGGTTAGGTGATCTCATTGTAACCTGTAATAGTAAACTATCAAGAAATCATTTTGTCGGCGAAGAATTGGCAAAAGGGAAAAATATTAGTGATATTATTAATAGTATGAAAATGGTTGCTGAAGGTGTAAAAGCAACAGAAATAGCATATAAAATATCAAAGGAAAAAGAAATAGATATGCCCATAACAGATGTTATTTATAATATTTTGCATGGTAGTGATCTAAAGTTAGAAATAAAAAAGTTAATGACCCGTTCATTGAAGGACGAGGTATTTTATTAACTATTATATGTAGGAGGCTCTCATGGCTAATGTCACAAAGAAAGACTTGGTCGGCGCAGTTGCAGAGACAGCAGGCGTCACAAAAGTGCAGGCTCAAAAAGCCGTTAATGCGTTCGTGGACACAATTATTGGTTCATTGAAGAAAAAGAAAAAAGTCACACTTATTGGCTTTGGTACATTTTCAGTGAAGTCCAGAAAGGCAAGAAAGGGAATCAATCCAAAAACAAAAGAAAGCATTAAGATTCCAGCCAAAAAAGTTCCACATTTTTCTGCAAGTAAAAAATTAAAAGACGTTGTTGCTAAGAAATAATTAACGTTATTTTAACTTGCCAGTTCAGGGGGGGAGAGTTTCTTCCCCCCATTTTTTGTCATTAAATGAAAAATCAAAAATTGTTTTATGCAATATCGGAAGTTTCCAATAGGATAGGTGTTACACCCCAAACTATTAGAAATTGGGTAAAAGTGTTTCCCCAACTACACGTTAAAGTAGGCGATAATGGAAGAAGATATTTTACAAAAAGCAATATAGAGATCTTAAAAAAAATAAAAAAACTTAGGAAACAAGGGAATAATGTACAAGCAATAAAAAATTATTTTGCAAAAAGAGTTGACAAAAACATAGAAAATATTATAATAAAGATTAATAAGCTCATTGAGCATATTGATGGTGTTTTGTAAATTATTATCGGGGCGTAGCGCAGTCCGGTAGCGCACTGGCATGGGGGGCCAGGTGTCGCTGGTTCGAATCCAGTCGCCCCGACCACTATCCTCGGAAATACAGATTAATAGGTCAGAAGGTTCAAAAGTTCAAAGGTTATAATACAGTGAATAGTAAAAAGTGAATGGTGAATAGTGAAAAAACCATAAACTTCAAACCTTAAACTCCAAACTTCAAATAATTATATTCTGTGTCAAGTACGGAATGACGAAAGAGCCGTTGAAAAGTTCAAAAAGTTGAAAGGTTCAAAGGGTCAAAAGTCAAAAGTTTAATGTCATAAAACTGGATCCTGAATCAAGTTCAGGATGACTTTTTTTCTATAACTTTCAATTCTCAATTCTCCCTGTCTGCGTGCGGACACGCACAGGCAGGAACTCTCAACTGTCAATTAATCTCATATCCCCTGTTACTGTGTAATCGAAGTAACAATATAGTTGTAGTAGAGAAAACCTTTATTTGTGAGATAAAGGTTGGTATCATTATAATTAATTAACCCATTTTCTTTGAATTCAGCTATTTTATCCCAATTCA
>CAYVPX010000220.1:0-2767 GCA_964453935.1 uncultured bacterium
TTTTTAAAGCACAGGCAATTGTAAAACTAAATACCGGATTTATATTATTCCTTGCTCTTTTAATAGGGTTCGGTGTGTTCTATTTTTTAAAAATAACAGAGATCAAAATAAGAAGATTAAACGGTATTGTCGCTATTGAAGAAGCTATTGGCAGAACAACTGAGATGGGCAAACCCGTTCTATATGTTGCAGGTATAAAACCCATTCCCGCCGTCTCCGCTATTGCAGCAATGAATATATTAAATGAGGTGGCGAAAATTTCTGCAAGATATTCAACTCCAATTATCTCCCCTCACAATAACGCTGTAACAATGCTTACTGCAAGGGAAGAAATAAAAGAAGGGTTCATACAAGGTGGAGATCCTGAGCTTATATATACCAGCAAAATATTTTACATTACCGATTCTTTATTCCCCTACGCCGTAGCAGTGAACGGTTTAGTCAATGAAGTAAAACCGGGAGCAATTTTCTATATGGGAACATTCTATGCAGAATCATTGATCCTTACCGAACATGCGCAAGGCACCGGAACTATTCAAATTGCAGGAACTGATTCCGTAGCACAATTACCATTCTTTATTGCAACATGTGACTATACACTAATGGGAGAGGAATTATTTGCATCCACGGCATATATTAAAAAGGATATTCTTTCATTAAAGTTCTTGTTATTGACTGATATATTCAAGACCTTGATCATTCTACTTATTATCTATTATAATATCAGGTTACTGTTTTAAATGAAAGAGAAAATAGCACTGTTCATTGTACTTGTTGGCGGGATATTTATGGCTTTTCAGTATTATATAAATGTACCTTTCATGGATACTTTATACAGAGGAATACTTGATTGGGGTATTATAATATCGGTGTTTGCACTTTTCATAGCTATAAAATCATTATTGCAGCGACAGATAAATGAGATACGAGAAAAGAAAGAACACCCCTTTTTCCCATTAACAACTATCATATCTTTTTCCGTTGTTATTATTTTATGGCTCATCTGGGGAGCAAAGAAGGACAGCCCACCGGTAAATTTTATCTATACTACTTTTCAGGTACCATTGCAGGCAACAATTTTTTCTTTATTGGCATTTTATATAACATCAGCTGCATATAGGGCGTTCAGGGCAAAGAGTTTTGCCGCAACAATTCTCCTTTTGACTGCCTCAATTGTTATAATCGGCAGGATCCCGCTTGGTGATTATATTGCTAAAATTACAACTATTCATACTGCAACTACACATATTTCCATATTAAATTTTCCCAAATGGGTACAGTGGATATTAAATGTTCCCAATGTCGGTGTAAAAAGAGCTTTTAAATTCGGTATAACATTGGGGATCATTCTTACCTCATTTAAGATAATATTCGGTGTAGAAAAAAATTGGTTAAAATGAAACTATCAAGACAAATCATATATACCTTATTGCTGATCTCCGTTGTAGTTCCAATGGTGCTTGGAATATCAATGAAAATTAAACCCACAAGGCCCGTTATAAGTTTTTATAATCATCTCAATGCTTTAAAAAAGGGTGATTATGTTCTGGTATCATTATCGTATGACCCATCCACTAAGGCGGAACTTAATCCCATGCTTAGCGCACTAACCTATCAACTTTTGAGAAAAGGAATAATCCCTGTTTTCTTCAATCTCAAAAATATAGCAATTGGGGATCTCGGTTATGAAATAGTAAGTTCTGTTGGGAAAAAGCTTAAAAAGGTTGAAAATAAAGATTATTATTACCTCGGTTATGTACCGGGGGATAATATGGCGGTTCAAAAAATGGGTGAAGATTTTTTTAGTGTATATAAACATGATTTTCACGGAAATGATCTTACAAAATTTGACATTTTCAATAAAATAGAAAAGCTTTTTAACTTTAAATATCTGGTTGATATTTCAGATGGGAATTCCACTATAGATTTTCTTACCTATGTGAACACAAAATATAAAGTTCCAATGATAGCAGGTGTTACAGCCGTAATGGCAAGTGAGTATTATCCTTATATAAATTCCAAGCAACTTTTAGGATTATTAGGTGGATTAAGAGGTGCGGCTGAATATGAAACCTTATTGAATTTGAATGGCGATGCAAGAAAAGGGATGGCGGCACAAACATTTGCCCATATATTGATATTACTTTTGATAATTTTAGGAAATATTGAATTTTTCTACTTTAAAAGGAAGGAGAGAAATGAGCATATTAATTAATCTTATTGTGTTATTTCTTATTATTTCAATATATTCGTTTTTATATAAAGATAATGTTTTTTTCAAATTTACCGAACGTTTTGTTGTTGGTATCTCCGCAGCATACGGGTTCATCAAATTATTTCAAAGGGGATTCATAGATAAGCTGTACCTTCCTCTCGCTCATGGGCAATGGTGGGTTATATTCCCCGCAATTTTAGGATTATTGTTTTTCGGAACATTTAATAAAAAAACAGCATTCCTTGCAAAATATCCATTGGCATTTCTACTTGGGACAGGTGCAGGGCTCGAGATCGGTCCCCGTATCGAAACAGATATTATTAAACAAATTTACGCCACCGTTATCTATTCCCCTCATATAAAATGGTTTACCGCACTCAATAATATCATTATTATTATTGCTCTTTTAACCGTGATGTACTATTTTCTCTTTGTTCTAAGAAAGAATACGACAATCGACAAAGCAATAAGCAAAACCGGTATTTTCTTCTTAATGCTCGGCTTCGGTGCATCATTTGGATATACAATAATGGCAAGGATCTCCCTCTTAAT
>CAYVPX010000221.1:0-1529 GCA_964453935.1 uncultured bacterium
TGAAGCTCAAATTATCTCCGAAGCAGGTAAAAAAGGTGCTGTGACAGTTGCTACTTCATATATTGTATTAAAATTAATTTATTATTGAATTTAATTATACCATTTTTTTTATTTTTTGTCAAATTTTGGGGACGCTGTTTAAAATAGTTGCAAAATATCTTCCAAGTATATACGAGTACAAAATATCTTATGCGGTTATTCAAACAAAAATAATTGTGAAAATCCGAAATGAAGGCAAAAAAGAAATACCCAATAATATTATTGAAAATAATTATTTTTTTTGATATAATCAGATATGAAAAAATTGTTATTAATAATCCTCCTTATTTTGATTAGTTTATCTAAAAATACATTTTCAGCAAATATATATGGATTGCAATATATTCAAATTAATAAGAAAAATATTTACTTTGAAACACGAACATTATACGACCTCTTACTTTTTGAAAATTGATTTTTGGGTTATCGAATGAATAAAAGCAATATTGGTATGGATATTAAAACAGGTTATTTTTTCTTTACGGGCAAGGGATTGTTAAAAAAATACCTGTCACTTGACGATATCTCTTTTAATACAAATGGTTTATCACTAATAGCAAAAACTACCTATTCACCCGATGACAAGTTGAAAGTAGGTCCCATAATTAATTATTTCAACAATTTCAAAGCCCCTGACGTAAGGGCTGGGATATACCTTCAATATACTGCATTGAAAAGATTTATCATAAATAATACCTCATATTATAATATATCAAAAAAGCAATTTGAAAATATGATATTCTTTAAAATAAGGTTAGGTGATTTTGGCATTTCATTGGGATTTTATTATCCGGGATTTACAATGGAAAATCTTGTTGATCTTCCCATACTTCCCTATTTGGATCTTTATTATGAAAAATAAAGTATTCTTATTGCTTCTTATTATTTTTATATTCGCATCATGTGAGATGGATTTTAAAAAGAGCGTTTATCTTGATGATACATCCATTCCCATAAGCGGGATAAACTTAACAACAGTATATGGTGAAATATTTACCACGTTTGATGCTGTTGCAGGAGATGTTTTTCTTAATAATGTTGTTTTAGAAGCAGACATTGAAAATACAGGGAGCTACGATGATAGTTTAGAAATTTGGGTAAGCAGAACAGGAAAGGCATCAAAGGGTACATTGTACATTTATCCGAGTGAACCGGCTTATACTAACGACTCTACATTAAGCTATAATATCACCCAAAGCACTATTTTAATAAATAGCCATTCTACCAAGCATATCAAGATCACAATAAATTCATCTACTGCCTTGACACTTCTTAAATCTATTATGGAAACAGGTGATATATACATTCTTTTCAAAAATCAGATAGATTCTTCTTTCTCCGCCTCCTTGTCCGTCAAATTAACAAATATAAAAATCTCTGTTGATGGATATTTAACATATTCACTGATCAACCCGATCTTTTAATTAAAAATTATTTTCCACCCACTCAATATTTTTAAAATTATGCTTAACTGCAACGAGGATGACATC
>CAYVPX010000221.1:1629-2737 GCA_964453935.1 uncultured bacterium
TCCCATAATGAATCGATCAACACCTATTAATCCAAATATTACGGACATTATTGCAGTTACTACCCAGTTTACCTTTCTTTTTTCCATATTATTTCTTCTTCATAAAATGAATCTTCATGACTTTTTACCGAAAACCTTATTCACCTTCTTAATTAATTCCCTATACTTTTTTTCTATATAGCTTCTCTTTATTTTAAGGGTATGTGTCAATTCCTCACCCTTTTTAAATTTTTTGTTCAAAACTGTGATCTTTGTGATCTTCTCATAACGTTTAAATCCGCGCTTAGGGGTAATAACTTCGTTGATCTTATTCTTTAGGAATTTTATGACAGCAGAGTTGGTGATCACCTCCTCTCCTTCCTTGATAATATCTTCAACCTTGAGCTTCAATTCATTGGCTAATTTATTGATATTATCCGTATTTAAAGTTATCAACGCTTCAAGCGCCTTTTTATCCTGTCCCAATACTACGGCATGATCAATATAAATACAATCATTGATTGCTTCTTCTATTGCTTCGGGCTCGACATTCTCACCACCCAACAGGACTATGGTATCCTTTGCACGGCCCACAATGATAAGATCACCGTTTTCCGTTTTAACTGCATAATCCCCTGTGTTCAGCCAACCGTTCTTGTCCAATACCTCTTCTGTTTTTTCAATATTTTTATAATAACCTACCATGACCTGCTCACCACGGGCATATAAAATCCCTTTTTCTCCGATCTTTGCTTCTACTCCATCCTTATTAAGAACCCGGAGCTCGGTTTCATCAAATGGTCTGCCTGTAACCCCGATTGTATTTCTATCAAGCGCTCTCGACATTATACCCGGTGATGCTTCGGTCATCCCGTATGCATTGATTAGAACAATACCAATGGAATTGAAAAAATTATCAACATATCTCGGTAAAGCACCGGCTCCTGAAAACGATGCGCGTAGATTTTTACCTAATTTATTCTTTATTGGAGTAAATATGGAGAGAGCCAATAAATGGAGCGGTAAAAGAAGGATAAATCTTAAAAAATGATATATAAATATAATACTTTTCAGAAATATATTCCTTTTCTTAAAGGAGATATAAAGACCTTTCATATAATTCAATGAT
>CAYVPX010000222.1:0-2732 GCA_964453935.1 uncultured bacterium
TATTCAATTGAAGAATTGCTTAAAAAAGCACATGCTGCCGGATTAAAATCAATTGGAATAACCGATCATGACACTATAGGTTCATCTAATGATGAAAGAATAGTAAAGAATTTTAAAGATATCAATGGTATATTAGGAGTTGAATTCGCAACAAATATTAGTAATCTTCATTTTGTGGGGTATATGAAGTCATGGAATAATGAAATATTACATAATTTTCTTCTTACACAACAGGCAGAAAGGGAATACGCGGCAAAAAGAACAATAGAAAGAGCAAATACTATGGGTTTTGATCTTGATTATGAGGTAGTTAAAAAAAAATATGCTGAAAATGCCTCAATAGGGAGACCCCATATAGCACAATATCTTGTTGATAAAAGTATTGTTAGTAATATCCGAGAGGCATTTGATAAATATCTTAAGGTAGGCAAACCTCTTTATATTGAAAAAAAACGAATAGATTTTCACACATTGATATCAAAAGCAAGGGAAGAATTTAATATTATTATAGGTTTAGCACATCCATTCTATATTGATAGACCCATTGATAAAATATACAGTATCATCAAGTCGGTGGTCCAAGCTGGCGTTCATGGTATAGAAGTTCATTATGCAGGGCATACCAATGAACAAATAAAATATTTAGATGAATTATGTGAAGAAAAGGGGCTTCTAAAATTGGGCGGTTCGGATTTTCACGGAGAAAGGGTCAAACCTGATGTTACCTTGGGTAGTGGTGGTATTTACCGGAAAGATTATGAAACATTATTGGAAAGGATCGAAAAATTATGATTATTAACAGTAGTATCGTTCTTTTATTACTCATACTTTTTATTTATATAGTAAAAAAAAATAATATAAGTGGATTATTTTCCTGCCCCGTTGACATAAAAAGAAGAGTGATTATTTTTATTTTTCTAATATTATTCACGCTCATAATTGTATTCTTTCTTGACAATATTACTTTGTTTCATTTTACCAACTTCTATCTCATATATTTTTCCCGTTTTATCTCATTATTAGGGGATTATGCACTAATATTTCCACTCTTATTAATGATTTATTCAATCTTTTATTCATTAAAAAAGAAACATATCTTACACCTATTGGATTCCATAGTATTATCTGTTGTAATTACCGCAATAGCAGTTCAATTTATCAAATTCATATTTGCTCGGGGAAGACCTTATACACAATTAAGTGCTATTCACTTTTTCCAATATAAATTAATGTTATCAAATATATTATATATTGATTATAGAAGCTTTATCTCCGGTCATTCTGCACTTTTTTTTGCTGTAATTACCCCAATCATTTATTTCTTTGATAAAAAATGGTTAACAACCATCTTGGTACTATTTGGAGTTATGGTAATGATCTCCCGAATGGCACTTGGCATGCATTGGCTGTCTGATGTGATAGATGGTGCTATCTTAGGTTTTATTGTTGGAAAACGAGTTGCTGATCTATCAAAACACCCAAAAAAGAACTAAAAGGACCAAAATAATAATTAAAAATACAGGTTGTTCAAAATAATTAAGTTCTTTCCGTGCATTGCTAAATTTTTTATTGTTTGTAACAGGTTTTAATAATGCCTTCATAAATAGGTACTTTTTCTTATTAAATCCTGAATATTTTTTCTCCAGTTCATTGGCAAAGACCTTATATCGCCTTGTAAAAGCAATTCCTCTGCTTTTTATTGTAAGCTCAATGTCCTTTTTCTCGGGAATAAACGAGAAGGTATTACCAAGTACGGTTAAAGGTTTTTTATTAATAACTACGGAATCTATTTTTTGTGAAAAAGTTGCCCCTACTCTTCTACCATTTATAAAACTATTAGCATTGAAATGTACATGCGGATATTTTGAAAAAGCCTTTTCAAATGGTGTCAAAGCTCCATAAATAAGTTTTTCGATAAATTGATCGCTTTTCAATAGATAACTATAAAAATCGGTAAAGGTAAGAAAATATTCATTCTGATAATTACCGAAATAATTGCCATTGTCATTGGTTGAATTTAAATTTCCTCTAACTATCTTGCTTCTAATTGTTATTTTACTCCATAGTCCATGTTCATTACTCATACCATTTTTGAAAAACGGTGTTAGATTATCATTTTTACAATTACCAACGAACAAAACCGGCTTAGATGTCTCTATTTTATAAGAAGTATTATAAATAATAAATCCTGAATACTTTTCAATATCATTAACTTTATCCTTTGAAACTGCATCTGTTGAAAAACCATCATATTTCAAACAATGCGAGAGCATGCTAATATCTTTATTAGGGTATTGATAGATTATTAGAATATGAGGAGATCTGTTTTTCAATACAATATCTGTGTAGTAATGGTCATCAAATTTGACATTGTCAGTGGGATTAAGGAAAACTTCTATGGGATAAACACCTGCATGAGGGAATCTATATTTTATCAATATAGTATTGATCCCGGAATTTATCTTCACTTTTTTCTCAATAGCTAATTTATTATTAATATAAAGCTGTATATTTTTTATTGTTTTATAATTGGAGATTATTTTAACATGAAATATATTTGAGTTTTTAAAAAAAGACTTTTTAGGGAAAACATCATCAATGGATGAATTTGGAATATATTTTGATTTGTGTATAGGAATAAGTTCTATATTACCGCTAATGGGATGATATAATGAATTTTCTGTTGCATTAAAATCCGAAAAATATCTGATATAAACATTGTTAATTATGGA
>CAYVPX010000223.1:0-2731 GCA_964453935.1 uncultured bacterium
AAGAGGGTAAAAGAAAAGTATTGGGAGTAGATATTTATGAAAGAGAAACAGAAGCGACATGGAAGGAATAAATAATTGACAATAATATTTCAATGAGTGAAAAACTATTTATTTGATCAACTACTATCAAGCATAAAAAAGCAATAATTTGGAATAACAGAAGTTTTTTACTACCTAAAATTAAATCCAAATATTTGTTTAAATTTATTTTTTTTTAAACATTAAGACTCATTTTTAATCCTTAGTAAAATAAAATTTTATTAATTCACATGTATATTTTATAAAAACAGTAAATAAATTTGTCTTTGATTCACCTTCAGTTCTATTTTTATAAAAAACAGGGATCTCAAGTATCTTGAAGTTTTTTACAGTTGAATAATAAAGCATCCTGTAAAAAAAATCTCCATAGCCGAAAAATATTTTATCAAAGTTGAGCTTAAATAATTTTTCTCTTTTAATGGTAAAGAATCCGGATAGATTATCCTGGATCCTTGTATGAAGCAATAATCTTATTAAAAAATTATAGAAAAAACTTCCTGTTTCACGAAACTTATTTTCCATTCCACCAGCATTTACATATCTTGAACCAATAATCAAATCATAGTATTTATTAAATTCAATCATTATCTTTAATGTTTTAGGATCATGATTAAAATCAGTATCCATAACACCAATGATATCATTTTTGGATTTTTCAATTCCATATCTTATCGCTGTTGCAAGTCCTCTCTCTTTGTTGCGTATAAAACATTTTATACGGTTATTGCCTTTGTATTTTTCCACAACAATTTCCCCTGTGCCATCGGGGCTATTATCATCCACCACAATTATTTCATAATCGATATTCATCTTTTCAGTAAATAATTTTACAAGGGTATCTATTAATTTCGTGATATTACCCTTTTCATTATAAGTAGGAAGGATCATTGAAATACTATTCATTTTTATCAATCCTATAAAGATACATATTCCAATCTTTTTTATAAAGATTAAAAGTATATTGGTATATAAAACCCATATGTTTATAAAAACCATTTGCATTTTCATTATTTTTATTTACAGTAAGTTTATATTCGTAAATATTTTTTCTTTTAAACCATTCATTCAAAGTATAAATTAACTTCTTTCCAATTCCTTTTTTATGAGAATTACTATCAACTGCAATGACGACTAATTCGGAAGAAGTATCTAATTTACTTTCTTTGTCTTTATAGGAAAAAGTTTCAATAAAATGTTTAATAAGTCCAGGTCTTTTGATAATTGCCCGAATACTTTTAAATATAAATGGAATAAATTCATTTTTTACAACATTTTTCATCATTTTTGGGGTATCTTTTGTACCAAATACAAAGCCAAGAATCTGTTCGTTTTCTAACTCAGCAAAAATTACATTATTTTTATCTTTCATAACACCACAATATAATGTATACAAAAAACTTTCTCCTAATGAGGGTAAAAAATCTCCTTCTAATTCTTTTTTATGGATACTGGCTATTTGTTTCAAATAAGAACTATCTTTTAATTCAATGATCATTTATAAAATTCTATAATTTTTTTGCTAATATAATCAACATCATCATTGGTCAATGTAGTTGAAGAAGGTAGGTTCATACCCATTTTCGCCAGTTTCTCGGAAACAGGGAATTTTTTATTTGTCTTATATGCAGGAAGTTCACTCATGGGTACAAAAAACGGCCTTGAATCAATATTGTTTTCCTTTAAAAACTTCATTAGCTTATTTCTTTTGGGAACGAGAAGAGAGAACATCCAGTGAATATTGGTCATACCGATAAAAGACTCTTGATATTTAATGAAATCCAATGATGCTAAATTTTTCTTATACCTATTCGCTATCTGGAGTTTTCTTTTAATAAATTTATTTATTTTTTTTAATTGTGCAACACCAATAGATGCCTGCATATTAGTCATCCTATAATTAAAGCCCACAACAGGGTGGTAATATCGTCTTGTTTTAGACATTCCGTGATCTTTATAAAGGATTGCTCTATCAATATATTTTTTATTATTTGTACAAACCATTCCACCTTCACCTGTTGTAATTACCTTATTACCGTAAAAACTGAATGCAGATATATCGCTAAAAGAGCCAACCTTTTTCCCATTTATTTCAGCACCAATTGCTTCTGCACAATCCTCAATAATGAATAAATTGTGTTTTTTAGCTATTTTCTTTATTTCTATCATATTTGCAGGATTGCCGTAAAGATGTACCGGAATAATTGCTTTTGTTCTTTTTGTTATTGCTTTTTCAATCTTATTTATATCAATATTCCATGTATCCTTATCAATATCTACCAATACTGGTTTCGCTCCCGTATAATAAACAGCATTTGCGGTTGCAACAAATGTAAGATCGGGAACAATAACCTCATCTCCCGGTCCAATACCGAGTGTGATCAATGCCAAATGAATTGCGGTAGTTCCATTTGATGTTGTTGTCGAGTATTTTGTTCCGATAAAGTTTTTGAATTCTTCTTCAAACTTGATTATATACTCACCCAACGATGAGATCCATGTTGACTCCACACATTTTTTTACATTTTCGATCTCTTCTTTTCCAATATTGGGTTCAGAAACCGGGATAAATTTCCTTTTCATATTCACCTCTTATATTTTTAATTATAATAATTTTTAGTATTTTTTCAAATTTCAACACAATATTATACACTATCTAATAAATTTATTATTTATTATAGATCCGCATAAAAAG
>CAYVPX010000224.1:0-2712 GCA_964453935.1 uncultured bacterium
ATGAGAAAAACAAAAATTATTATTACATTAGGACCTGCTTTAACACAAAATAAAACTGTATTAAAAAAGGTAGTGGCAAAAAGTGATGCGATACGCTTGAACTTTTCACATATTAAAAGTGAAAAAATCAAAGAAAATATTGAATTGATAAGAAAAATAGATGAAAACAAACCTATTATCGGCGATATTTCAGGACCAAAGATAAGGGTGGTAAACCTGCCAAATGGAAAATTAACAATAAAGAGAGGCGATATTTTTGATCTTACGAAGAAAAACCTCAATTTTCCAGAAATATTTAACTCTATTAAACCAGGACATAAGCTTCTTTTTGATGATGCCAAACTTAAAGCAAAGATCATTAGTAAAACAAAAAACGGACTAAAAATAAAATTTTTAAATGAGCATATCTTACTTGAAAGAAAAGCAATATCCTTCCCAAATACCCAAATAAAGCTTTCCCCTCTAAGCAAAATTGACAAAGAAAAAGTAAAAATAGCGGTAAAAACAGGAATAGATTATTTCTTCTTATCCTTTGTAAATGATATTGAAGGTATATTGGAATTAAAGAAATTTTTGCACTCATTAAAGACGAACGTCCCCATTATTGCTAAGATAGAGACCATTGGGGGTGTAAAAAATTATAAAGAAATTATTTTAAATAGTGATGGTGTTCTGGTTGCGAGAGGTGATCTCGGTATTGAGATGTCTTTGGTAAAGGTTCCCATTATCCAGAGGAAACTTGTTAAATTTGCAAATTTACACGGGAAGATTGCCATTGTTGCAACTCAGGTACTTGACTCCATGATCGAGAATCCTACACCGTTAAGAGCTGAGATGTCGGATATTACAATGATGATAGAAGAAAAAGTTGATGCAATTATGCTCACATCCGAAACATCGATTGGGAAATATCCGGTAAGAACATTAAAATATCTCAAAGATTCCATTTTGGAAGGAGAAAAATATTTTACTAAGATCAAAAATGATAAGAATATTTCAATTGAGAATGAAACTTTTGCTCAAACAGCAGTTATTGCCAAATCTATGTATCTGAACAGTGAAGAAAACGGTGCAAAAATAATTGCGAATATCTCACGTTCCGGTCTTACCTCGCTTTTGGTTTCAAAATACAGACCTACTGCCCGCATTGTTACACTGACAAGTGATAAAAACACATTTAGAAGGGTGAAACTTTATTGGAATACTTTTCCGCTTCTTATTGACAAGATCCAAACGACACCCGATTCAAAGCTTTTACCTCTTTTAAAAGAACAATTTAAGTTGAAATCAAATAATATTGTCATAATATCACGAGACCAACCCATAAATAAAGGTAAGGTTACAAATGCTTTCGCCGTTTATTTCTTAAAAAAATACAGTAAAAAGATTATTGTGAAAAAACCTGTGGCACTTGATATGGCAAAATGTATTTTATGTAATAAATGTGTCTATATCTGTCCATATGATATTTTTAAGCGAGAAAAGGGCGAAATCAAAATATACAATACACAAAAATGTATTAAGGATAAATTATGTGAAAATATTTGTCCCAAAGGAGCAATAAAGATCAGTGAATAGCGAAAGATTCGTACTAATTATGGCAGGCGGTGAAGGAGAAAGGTTCTGGCCCTATTCAACACCAGACTTTCCAAAGCAATTCTTGGCACTTTTTGATAATGAAACAATGATAGAAAAAACCTTTAATAGAATGAAACAACTGGTGCCGAAGGAAAATATCTTTGTTTCCACAAATAAGAGATTTTTATATTTAACTCGGAAATTTTTGCCCGATCTGCCAAAGGGAAATATTATTACAGAACCTGAGAAAAGAAATACCTTTCCTGCTATGGCACTTTTTCTTGCCACCCTGAAAAAAAGAGGCATTAAGGGAAGTGTTATAATGGTGGCTGCAGATCATATTATCGAAGATGAAAAAAAATACCTTGAAACCTGTGAAAATGCACTTAAAATTGCTTCAGACAGTAATAAAATAGTTACATTCGGTATTGTTCCCACAAGAGTAGAGACCAATTATGGCTATTTGCTGCCGAAATCTTCTATACATAAGGATGATATCGATATTTTTGAGGATATTCGTTTTATTGAAAAGCCAAACTATATAAAGGCAAAGGAATTTTATGAAAGTGGAAATTATTATTGGAATTCAGGAATATTTACATTTAATATTAACACACTTTTAAATGAGATTAAGGCAATTGTTCCCAAAGATTATGAAATAATAAACCATTATATTGTTGATAATATGACATTGAACGATTTTTTTTCACAATTGACAAAAAATTCTATTGATTTTGTTATTATGGAGCGTTCAAAAAATATTTTCATGCTGAAAGCTGATTTTTTTTGGGATGATATTGGAAATTGGGATGCACTTCTAAGGTTCACTGATAACAACTTTATTAAGGGAGATATAAATTTCAAAGAGCTCGAGCATTCTGTTATAATGAGCAACAATTATAAGATAACAGGTGATAAATTTCATGAACTGGTGTTCATTGAAATAAATAATAATATCCTCATTTCTGATATAAAAGGATTAAAATACATTAAGAAGGGATTAAAGAATAAAAGAGATAGTAAAAAATTGATTTATCTTGAGGAATGTTCAAATATTAAGTTAAATAATTTTACTCTAAATGCCCTTTTATTAAATCTTAATGACATCATAATTTCTTTAAATGACAATGAAAT
>CAYVPX010000225.1:0-2658 GCA_964453935.1 uncultured bacterium
CAGCATTGAAAATTCACTTATCACTTCATCCGGTTTTTTAACCTTTATAATCTTATTTTCTCTAACTATATTTTGAAAATATAATTTTTTGTAGATCTCATTTATGGTTCTTATGCTCTTTTCCAATTCATTGTTCTCAATGTTTTTTTCCAATTTTAACAGGAGTTTAAAAAATTCTATCCAATTAAAATAAAGGGGATATTCACTCATTTCCACATTGCTGCCGGAGATCAAATACCACCACCTATCATTTGCGATCTTATATTGTGCTTTTTTATTACCCGAATAGTTCAGCACCACCAGATTGGATTCAAGCATTTCATTCAAACTGTTCTTTATGGTCTTTTCATTAAATGTTGAATTTTTTGCAATGGGCTTTATTTCACTGATATTGTGCGTCATTAGATAGAGAATGCTCTCCGACCGAGTGTTCAATCCGAAAATTGATCTCAGCATAAATCGTAAATTGCCTTTGCTGTCGGGGATTATCTTTTTTTCATCATAGTCCTCAAAGAGCAGTGATGGAATAATTATCCCCAAGAGTTTAAAATCTCTGTCAATGCCTTTTTTCAGATCTCCGAACAGATAGACCGCTTTATTGTATTTTTGAAATTTTTCTATATCACCCTTAAAATTTCTCCATTTCTCAACATTTTCCACTGTTATTTTGTTTATTATGCCGTAAAATACCCTTGTTAATAATTCCTTATCCTTTCTGTTCTTTATAAAATCATTAAAGATATTTTTCAATCTCTTTACCATAATATAATGGTTGTTTACGGCTAACCATATAACGACCAGCTTAAAAAAATCATAATTATTTATCATATAGGGCAATGAGTAAACCAGTAATGCCTCTGGGTCCAAAACAATATGATACATTTCTTTTCTGTTCATCAATCCCATCTTAGCCCATAGATCAAAAATGAATTGTGTATTGAGTTTTTGAATTTTTTCCAAATTTTTATTTTTCACTTTCATTGATCAACTCCTTTAAAAGTTTATCCTTTTCAATCTTTATTTTTTCAAGCTTATTGTCAATCTCATTCATTTTTTCCAAAATTTCATCCGGAGATTGAAAATCTTTTAATTCAAATAGATAATCCCCTGCATTGACAGAATAATCGTTTTTTCTCAACTCATCAAGCCCTATTCGCTTTAATATCCCCTTCTTTTCTTCTTGATTTTTATAAGATCTTATGGCTTCATTAACTTTTTCAAAATTTCTGAATCCAAAAATTGTTCTCTCAGGCATTCCCTCTTTTAAATAGCCGGAAAGATCAAATATAATGATCTTTTCTTTGTCTTTTTTTGCCTTGTTTTTATTTAAAATAAGCAGTTGACTTAGAACATTTCTGCTTACGAACCTGTTAAGATTTATAATCCCTTCAATGAGATCATCTTCAAATAACATCTTGAAAATATTTTTAACCTTAACATCATTAATATTTCTGTTCTCCATTATAATGTATGCTTTACCTTTTTCATTCATGGATGCTATGGAATGCAGTAATAATAAATAATCCCTTGATAAATTATTTGGAAAACCGTATTTAAAATCCTTATATATTGTATTTACTTTTTTATTCAACTTTATTTTTGTTGCTTCAAAGGGAAGATGGGTCATAATAAGATCAAATTGTTGTAATTTGGAATTTTCTGTAAATGCGGGTTTTAGTATGGAATCAGAGCACTTCAAGTTGGCATCAAAAACCCCATGTATAAAAAAGTTCATTCTTAATAATTCAAAAATCTCATCATTGTATTCTGAAGCGAAGATCTTCGGACGATTCAAAGGTTCATCTTTATAAGGTTTGAGGATATTCAATAGCAAAGTGCCAATACCGGCAGCAGGATCATAAATATTCTTTACATCTTCGTCCATAAGCTCATTAATAATTTTTGTCACAAATTCATTTGTCATACTCCTTTCAATACTTCTTTCATTAAGAAAAATATTTTCGTAGTTCTCCCAGATCTTGTTTACATGGATTCCCGTGATATCAACTTGCTCAAGTTTAATGATCATCTTTTTAAAATGCTCGGTTGAGAAAAGTTCATCTTCATATGAAATATTTTTCAGCAGTTCGTTGAAAAAGCAATTGTTCTTTTCAAGATATTCATTTTGCTCTTTAATTTTTTTTGTTGGTGATTCTTTTAATTTATCAAAAGTGATTTTAGGTAATTTGATACTGCCGTGAAAATGCAATTTTCTGCTGTCTTGACCTGTATTACTGAGTATCATTCGCAAAAATAGAAGGTTGAATCCCACTTTTCTTGCTTGACGCATCCCCAATATGGGTTTTACAAAATCCCGTATCTTCATTAATACATCCCTAAGGTCTTTCCCTTTTATGATTATTGGACTTTTTTCATGCCCCGTCTTTTGAATATTTTTTCCTTTCGGTGATCTTGAATTCATCTTCATCTCCTTTTCTGCCATATTATAATATATTATTTTCATAATTTCAATAGTATTTAAAATTTAATTTATATAGAAGTTTATCATCCATTAATTAGGTCTTCTTGGCCAACCACCCGTTGCTAGAGCGGCACGTGGCGGTGAAGCGCTTCGTCTTCGCGGCGGGCAAGGGCGACTCCGAGGACCAGGCCACGGCGCGCTTCTTTCGCGAGGGGCGGGCCATCGCCCGGCCGTGC
>CAYVPX010000226.1:0-2620 GCA_964453935.1 uncultured bacterium
TTCATATAATTGACTTGTCAATATCAATTTTTCTTGTTATAATATTCTTTGTGTTAAAAGATGATAAAATATTATTGGGTTTATTTTCTACAACAGTTGTATCATTATTTTTTTATTACTATAATAACAGGAATAAATTATTTCTAAAAAATTATAAAAAATTAGAAAATCAACTATCGGAATTGCAGATTGAAACAACAAAATTGAAGGATAAGTACAGTAAATTTCATGAAGAAGAAAAATTTTATCTTACTATTTTTGAGATCTTTGAAAAAATGCAAACCATTAAGGACTTTGATGAATTTAATGAGTATATAACTATGATAATTAAACATATTTCTGATAAAGAAGACTATGGCATAAAGATCATAGAAAATAAAAAGACTGTTTTTTTCAAAGAAAACAATATTAACATTGAAAATATGGATAACCTAACGTGTTTTACAAAATCTTACGATAAAATCCAGGCTTTTCTATGTTTTGACAAAGATTTTAAAATAGAAAAAAGTGATTATTCGTTGGTCATTGAGATTGTGCTTCTTGTTATTATCAAATTTTACTTGTTCAAACTCTATGATAAATTTTCACAAACTGATTATTTAACAGGACTTTATAAAAAAAGGGTTTTAATGGAAAAATTGGTTGAAATTTCCAGTAGAGCTACAAGAAAAAATATACCATATACAATAGCTTTTTTTGATATAGATGATTTTAAATTGGTCAATGACAATTATGGCCATATTGTTGGGGATAATTTCTTAGTGGAATTTGCAAATGAATTATTAAAATTACAGGATAAGGGTTATATTATTGGTAGGTTTGGTGGCGAGGAATTTGTTGTCCTAATGTTGGGAGTAAATAAAAAATCAGCCATTGACGATATGGAAAAGATAAGAAATAAAATTGCTGAATTTGATTATAGTAATATTGGAATATTACATAAGGTAACGGTAAGCTGCGGTATTGCATCATTTCCAATTGATGGGAAAATGCCATATGAACTTTTAGCAGTATCAGATAAAAACCTTTATAAAGCAAAGAATTCAGGTAAAAATAAAATTGTTTTTTAACATAATGGAGGTACAAAAATTATGGGAAGAAAAAAGAAAAAAATAGATGCAGAAGAGATTATTAATAATCCGGAAGCATATGAAAAAGTAGTTTTCAAAGAACTACAAAAGGATGAATTATTAAATCAAAACGCCTTGCAAGGAAGAAATGTCAAGGAATTACAGGGCTTTGCCAAAGAACTCAAAATTGATGGATATATCGCTTATAAAAAACATGAACTTATTCAAAAGATTATTGATGCCCGTTTATCTCAAAAGGGTGCAAAGTTTTATTTAGGCGGCGGCATTCTTCAAATTCAAAGTAGTTCGTTTGGTTTTCTAAGAAATATTAAGGAGAATTTTAGACAGACCAATGACGATATATATATATCACCTTCTAATATTAAAAAATACCTTTTACGACCCGGAGATGATGTGTTCGGCATCATTAAACCTCCTAAAAATGACGGTGAAAAATATTGGGCAATGATGGTAATTTTGACCATTAACGGTAAAAGTCCGAATATTGTCAGAGAAAGGCCATTGTTCGAGAATCTAACACCAATGTATCCCACGAAGAAAATAAATTTAGAATATAGTCAGAATGTATATTCAACGAGAATTATGGATCTCTTTGTGCCAATAGGTAAAGGACAACGTGGTTTGATAGTTGCACCACCTAGGACAGGGAAAACAACTATATTAAAACAGATTGCCAATGCTATTTCAACGAATCATCCCGAAGTAAAATTGCTCATACTCCTTATCGATGAAAGGCCGGAAGAGGTTACAGATATGGAACGTTCTGTTAAAGGAAGTGTTATAAGCTCTACATTTGATGAAAAACCGGCACAGCAAATACAAGCAGCTAAAATGACCTTGTATTATGCTAAAAGAATGGTCGAAATGGGTGAAGATGTTGTAATATTGATGGACAGTATTACTAGATTTGCTCGCGCAAATAACGTTGTAATGCCCTCATCTGGCCGTGTGTTGTCAGGTGGACTTGAATCTAATGCTATTAGAGAACCGAAAGTATTTTTTGGCGCTGCAAGAAATACAGAGGATGGCGGAAGTTTAACGATTATTGCCACGGCATTGGTTGATACCGGCTCAAGAATGGATGAAGTCATTTTTGAAGAATTTAAAGGAACAGGTAATATGGAAATAAATCTTGATCGCGCAATATCGGATATGAGGATATTTCCTGCATTTAATTTGCAGAAATCAGGAACAAGAAAAGAGGAGTTACTCTTATCACCCGAGGTTTATGGAAAAACCGTTATAATGAGAAAAATATTAAATGATATGAATCCCGTAGAACAAATGCAGTGGATATTAAGATTCATGAGGAAAACCGAAACTAACGAAGAATATTTGAAAAATATGTTAAACCATAGCTAAGATATAAATTACCCAACGCTCAAAAGAAGTACTAAGTTTTTAGTGCTAAGTGAAAAATATTTTATACAAAATATTGCTAACAATCAAAAGTGCTTATTATATTATTCTTTTCACCTTTTTACTGAGATCCCTACGGGAACAAGTTCCCTCTGGATGACTTCGTCACT
>CAYVPX010000227.1:0-2608 GCA_964453935.1 uncultured bacterium
GAAAAGTTAAAAGGTTATAATACAGTGAATAGTAAAAAGTTAATAGTGAATAGTGAAAAAACCATAAACTTCAAACCTTAAACTCCAAACTTCAAATGGGTCGTTCACGAACGACCCCTACAACGGTGCATTATATTTTACTGTCAATTGAAGAAGGTTCAATGTTCAAAAGTGAGAAGTTAAAAATACCAAACAACCTTTAATATTTTACTTTTACAACAATAATTTTTAAATAATTTTTGAATAATTTTAGATTTTATGATAAAATACAATATGAGTAATATAACTATCAAAACAAGTTTATTCGGTATCGGTTCTCTGTTTTTGTATCTTGCTGAAATAAAAGAAGAAGAGCGTTTGGTTGTCTTATTTCAAGATCCTTTTTTTACCAAGGATATATTCAAAAAATATATCCGATCAAGAAAAAGTTCATTGAAAGAAAAAAACGAATTTTCTGCTCTTAGTGATATTAAAGGCGGAATATATAATAATTTCATATATCTGGATTTCCCATCTGATTTTTCAAAAACAAAGTTTCGAACATTAGGACAATTGTTTGGTATTCTTCCAAAAGATGCTTTAAAAAAGAACATATTAAAGAGCCTTATTAGATTTTGTGAGCAAATGCATGGGAATGGCGATATTATCGGAAATCTTTCACCTGAATTATTTTTTATTGATAATGATGGTACACCTTTTAATTACGGGCTTTATATAGGATATGATAATGTTGAAATAAGCAAAGATCTTATTAAAATGAAATCCCAATTGAATAACTTCCTTTCTCCGGAACATTTTAAAGGAGAGGACATTACAATCAAATCGGATATTTATTCATTGGCATTGTCTATTATTTATCTTTATTCCCAAAAAACCTACACAAAGGATGAAATCATAGGCAATAATATACATATACCTGATGAATTGAAAGATTACAAAGAAATACTTCAAATGATGTTACTACAAGAACCCGCAAAAAGGCCTGATATTAAAACCGTTTACCTTGCCTTCACATCTGATGTATTACCCGTACATTTTACTTATTATGACAGTAATAAAATTGCCGACGGCGTTTGTGCAAAATGTCAAAAGCCCATATTATTAGCGGATGCACAGAAAATAGGTAATGATTATTTCTGTAATGAATGTATTGAAAAGATAGCCAATAAGAGCAATGAAGCGGAAGAAGAGATCAAAGAAGATGTTCATTATTGTAAATATCATAAAAAAAGAATAGCTTCCTATCAATGCGAGGTCTGCGGAGCATATTTATGCGATGACTGTGTTGAAGAGATAGATGGGCATTATTTCTGTCCCGAAGACGCAATTGAAAAAAGGAAAGAAATAGATCGGGAAAAATCTCAGGTATTTCGTGCAAATATTACAAAGGAAAAAGAAAAGAGGGAAAAGCAAAATCAAATAAAAGAAGAAATTCCGGATGACTTTGTAAATGAGGATAGTGGCTCGGAGTTTGATTATACTGAGCCTTCTCAGACAAATGTGCCTGAAAATAAAGAAACTACATCATATCATCATAATGATTTTGCAGAAGAAGATACCATGGAAACCGTTTCTGAGAATTTATCAAATATTGATAAAAATGAAATTGAAGAAAATAAGAAAACAAAAAAGAAGAAAAATTTAACTTACTTCATTGCAATAGCCGGAGCTCTTATTGTTGTCATGACCTTATTAATCATATTATTTGGAAAGGTGGGTACTGACTCAAAGGATATAAAAAAATACAAAAAACTCTTTAATAATAGTGTAAATTTTGAAGATAAGATATTGTATGGTAATAAAATAACCGACCTTTACCTTAGCAAGATAAAAAAGAATAATAAAAATGATCAAAATTACTCAAATGCATTTTTATTTTTGCAGAACTTTCTTAGGGAAACTTCCAATAATACAGAAAAAATGAGAATATATGATAAAATATTGGAGGCTCAAATTTCAAATAAGAAATATAAGGATGTACAGCAAACATTTTCTGAGATGAAAAAAATATTTAAGGGCGATAAATTTTCATACCCCCAGACCTTGCTGAGAGAGGGAAGATTTTATAAACAGATCGGCAATAAAAAACACGCTAAAAGAATTTTTCGCAGTATATTGAAACAATATCCTCGAACACCTTTTGCTAAAAAAGCTTATTTGGAAATAAAGAAATTTTAATATGAGCGGAAAGCTGTTTGGTAAATACGAAATAAAGGAAAAATTAGGACAAGGCGGCATGGCAATCGTTTATCACGCTTTTGATCCGTTATTACAAAGAGATGTTGCAATTAAAGCCCTCTTACCAAAATATAAAAATAATCCGAATATTGTAAGAATGTTCCTCCATGAAGGACAATTAATGGCAAAATTGGATAATCCTCATATTGTAAAGGTCTATGAAAATGCGAAATTTAATGACTTTTTTTTCTACGTGATGGAATATATTAATGGGAAAACATTAAAAACACTTTTGCAGGAAGGTATGGATTATAAACAATTGGAGGTAATTTTTAAGGAGATATTGAAGGCACTTTCATATATTCACAAAATGGAAATTCTGCATTTGGATCTTAAACCTTCTAATATTTTGATAGAAAACTCCGGGAGT
>CAYVPX010000228.1:0-2568 GCA_964453935.1 uncultured bacterium
TATAATTTAAAAAAAATAAAAATATTTGTTGACATGAGTTTAATTATTTGTTATAATTGGCCAATGGATATTAAAGATCTACTGTACATTGTGCCAAACGATGTTACATACAATGAACTTTATTTTTACTTAATCCGCAATGGTTTTGTTCCGTTTTGGATACCTGATAAAATGGCTTTCTCTCAATTTATCAATGATTATGATGATATTAAGTTAATATTGATTGACGAGAGCATCGTTGGTGAGGATCTTTCCATCATACAAAAAATAAAATTCTCTCCTAAAACAGAAAATTCCGGTATTATTTATGTTGGGTCATCTGAGGAGAAAGCGAATAAAGCAAAATTTCTCGGTGCAGATTATGTTGTATTAAAGCCATTAAAGAACGAGAACTTATTAGAGATTTTAAAAGAAGTACTTTCAAAGTATAATTTCTATAAAAACAAATACGATATAAAAATTGATAGGTCTTATAATATTTATCCTTCGTTGCTTCTGCATTTTCAAAAGATTGCAAATATGTTAAAAACACATAAAAATGTTAGGGTTTATGCTTTTGAAATAGAGAATATATTGTCCGGACATGAAACAGAGATCAATGAGCATATCATTAACCAATTAGACGTATATATTTCGAAACAGATCCCTTTAAAAGGCAAAACGTTGATTTTCCCATTTTCTCAAAATAGCTTTATTGTAATGATCTTTTATCCTGATAACTTTGCTAAGAATATATTTCTTGAGTTCACTATGGATATTGAAAATCTCATTTCAGAGGAACTGAAGACATACAATTTAGATTATAGCTATGGTTTTGCCGATTCATCTATTGAAATCATTGAAAATTATGAAATTACCATTTATTCTTTATTAAAAAGAGCATTTGAAGTTATCTGGGATACCAAAAGCAGTAAATTTTCAAAATATGTTACAGAGTTTAATAATATAATAGAGAATCAATCCATTTGGTCTGAATATCAACCTATTATTGATCTGAGTGATAATTCGATTTGGGGTTATGAGGGGCTTTCTCGAGGTCCTGCGAATACCATGTGGCAAGCACCTGAATATCTTTTTGAAATGGCATTCAAATTTGATAGAATAGTTGATCTTGAAAGTATTTGTATGAAAAATACAGTAGATAAATTCTTCTATTTAAAAGATGCAAAGCGATTATTTTTAAATATACATCCCTTTGCATTGGAGCCACTACTTGATCAATTACTTAAGGTGCAAGAAAAATACAAAAATCTGGAAATCATTCTTGAGGTTACAGAAAAAAAATTTATTCAGGATTTTGATAAATTTCAATCATTTTTCAGTTTGATCCGTGGGAAGGGCATTAAGATCGCACTTGATGATGTGGGATCAGGATATTCCTCCTTACAATATTTGGTCGAGCTGAATATTGATTATTTTAAAATTGATATGACATTAGTTCAGGATATTAATAAAAATTATTTAAAACGGTCGGTGGTTTCTGCATTGGTAGATATTGCAAGGGAAAAAAATGCAAAGGTCATTGCGGAAGGTATTGAAACAGTTGAGGAACTTAAGGTAATAAGGGACTTCGGTATTGACTTCGGTCAGGGTTTCCTATTTGCCAAGCCATCGGTAAGACCAGTGGTCAATTTAAAATTTGAGGATTAAAACAGGTCTTTCAGTTCTACTTGAAAATCAATTTTTTAAATGTAAAAAGATCGGAATATTAACAAATCAAGCTTCAATTAATGTAAATGGTATTCATAATGTAAAACTTCTCGTTGATAATGGCTATCATATTATAAAGATATTTGTTCCGGAACATGGTTTATGGGGAACCTACGATGGCGGAGAAAAGGTTGAGAATAAGATCGATGAGAAGTATAAGATACCCATAATTAGTTTGTATAATGAACAAAATGCTTTTGAAAAGGAAGCATTTAAGGATATTGATATTTTTATCTATGATATTCAGGACATTGGATCACGATTTTATACCTATATTTCCACATTGAAGGGTGTTCTAGAATTTTTTCATAATAACCATATAAAGAAACAAATAGTTGTTTTGGACAGACCTGCTTATTTAGGGGAAAAGGTGCAGGGTACCTTGCCTGATAAATTAAATTTTCTTGCCTGCGAATATATTCCCATTAGGTATGGGATGACCGTTGGAGAATTTGCAGCATTTACAGTTAAAAAGAATAAATTAAACGTTGATCTCCGTGTTATTTCTCTTGAGCATTATTCAAAGGGAAAACTTTTTTATGAACTTGATTTCCCCTTTGTTCCGCCGTCAAGTGCCATAAAAAATTTTGATACTGCATTTTTTTATACAGGGACATGTCTTTTTGAGGGAACATCATTGTCAGAGGGAAGAGGAACGGATAAACCATTTCTAATATTCGGCGGACCGCATCTTCCGGATATTGAAACGAAATTTCAAGGGGTTGAAATGGAAAAAATTGAATTTATTCCTAAGTTCAATAAGCATAAGAATGAAAAATGTGTGGGTTATGCGGTCAAGAAGATAAATTATGCGGTTTCATATCCATTCCGTGACATTGTCCTTTTTTTAATGGACAT
>CAYVPX010000229.1:0-2530 GCA_964453935.1 uncultured bacterium
TGATCCTGGCCCAGGTATCACGCAGGGTCACTGTACGATTAAACACCAGGTGGTTTAATTAAAAATAATGTATACTCAATGAGTAGAGAATAAGAATGAAGATTACAACTAGGTTTATTTACGGCCTTAAATTTCTGGAATATATATATAATAGCTCTGGTTCTGTAAAGATGAAGGATGCATCGGAACACCTTTTTATTTCAAAAAAATACCTTGAAAAGATCTCAAGGGATCTGCAGGGAAAAAATATTATCATTACCATCAGGGGTCCCCAGGGTGGTTATATGTTGAACAGAGATTTCAAAAAGTTCACCGCTTTTGATCTTTACAATGCATTGGAAGGAGAAATTGCAAGCGGGAAATGTTTTGAGAATAATGATTGCATTATAAAGAGTTGTAATGTGAAGAATTTTTTAGAAGATATTAATTCTGAAATTAAAAATATTTTGCTTAAAAAAAGAATAGTTGATATTTTTAAAGGAGAAAGTTTATGAAAAGATACTATTTTGACAATATTGCTACGACAAAAACAGATAAAAGGGTAGTGGATGCAATGCTTCCGTATTTTACCGAGCATTATGCATATCCGTCATCACAATTTTCACATCAGGACGGCATATTCGTTACGGATAACCTGGAAGAGGCAAGAACCAATATATCAAAATATATTAATGGCGGTGAAGATGAGATCATTTTTACATCAGGTGAAACGGAATCAAACAATCTAGCAATAAAAGGCTTTGCCCGTGCCAATGCAAAAAATGGGAAGCATTTAATAACCACAACAATTGAACATCGTTCAGTGCTTAACTCATTCAAAACACTTGAAAAAGAGGGTTTTTCAGTAACTTATGTCAAAGTTAATGAAGAAGGGCTTATAGATCTTGATGAATTGAAAAAAGCCATTACACCGGAGACAATTTTAATTTCCATTAATTTTGTTAACCATGAGGTGGGGACCATTGAACCCATTGAGGAAATTGGAAAAATAGCAAAAGAAAAGAATATTGTTTTTCATACCAATGCCACCTATGCAATGGGGTATCTTCCCATTGATGTAAAGAAATTGAATATAGGATTATTGACGGCATCGGGTGATAAGATACACGGTCCAAAGGGGATAGGGATTCTTTATAAAAGGAATGATGTGCAGATCTCCAGGTTATTGGACGGGAATTTCAATGAGTATTATTTGAGACCCGGTCTTGTAAATATTCCCGGAGTAATTGGTATGTCAAAGGCAATTGACCTTATCAAAGATAACGATAATGAAATTAAGAGAATAAAAGAGATGCGCAATAAACTGATGAAAGGATTACTGACAATAGAGGATTCCGTTTTGAACGGTCCCAAAGATAAGCGTGTCGCAAACAATGTCAATGTTACTTTTTATAAAGCGGAAGGTGAATCAACGGTATTGCATCTTGATATGCATGGTATATCCGTTGTTACCGGTTCTGCTTGTTTTTCAAGATCACTTGAACCGAGTTATGTTATGATGGCAATGGGTTTTACACATGAGCGGGCACATGGTTCAATCCGTTACGGACTTTCAAGATTCAATAAAATCGAAGAGATCAATTATATTATTGATAAAACAAGAGGTGTAGTTAAAAAATTAAGGGAAATTAGTCCCATTAAATAGGAGGCGATTATGTCATTACCATATACAAAAAAGGTTTTACAATACTTCTTACACCCGAAAAATGTTGGTGAAATAAAGGATGCTGATGCTACGGCAACAGAAGGTTCGCCTGCTTGCGGAGATATGGTGAAGTTATATCTGAAAATTGATCCAAAAACACATGAGATAGAAGATATTAAATTCCAATCCTACGGGTGTGCATCGAATATTGCCACTGCATCCATTATTACAGAATTAGCAAAAGGTAAAGAAATTGAAAATGCAAAGGATATTTCATGGGAAGAGGCGAGTAAGGAATTGGGCGGTCTCCCGCCCGTTAAGGTGCATTGTGCCGTTCTGGCAGTTGATGCATTGAAAACCGCAATTGAGAATTATGAAAATACACACGGTCTATTGAAAGAAAAGATACCAACAGACGAAAAAATCGCTATAAAACGATTAAGACATGTCATCAATCCCATTGCAGGAAAAGATATTGTATCAACACATCTGGTCAAGGATGTGAAGGTCCATGAGGGCATTATTGATGTAACGGTTGATATGGCGGATGATCATCAATTTTATAATAATATAGCAGATGAGATCATTGAAAGATTGTCACCTTTATGGGATATTGAAAAGGTAAATGTAACCGGAACGCCGGATTAGTGGTTAAGATATGGAAGATAAAAGAGAACCCATAATTGTAGATGTCATAGGTCAAGACTGTCCCTTCCCGCTCATTGAAATGAGAAAAGCAATATTAAAGGCGAAAAAGGGAGATATTATTATTATAAAAGGAGATCATCCCAATTCAAGGAATGAGATCCCCATGGGCGCCAAGGCAATGGATTGTGAAATTATAAAAAACGAGATCGATGATAAGGGTGTCTGGACCATAGAGAT
>CAYVPX010000230.1:0-2483 GCA_964453935.1 uncultured bacterium
CCAGTAATTATAATAATTACTGTTTTTATTAATATGGTAAAATACAACAACATATTAAAATGTGTAATCATATATATGTCGTATTTTAATTTTTCCTCTGGATTTAAATCATAGGTCCCGTTAACTTGAGCAAGACCTGTAATTCCTGGCTTAACAAGCATTCTGATTCCCTTTAGAATAGGGTATTTTTCTACGAAATAGGGTCTTTCCGGACGTGGTCCCACAAGAGACATTTGTCCAAATAATACATTAATAAATTGTGGAATTTCATCAATACTAAATCTTCTCAAAAATCTACCCATTTTTGTGATTCGGAGATCTTTTTCATCTGTCCATTGAGGTCCCTTCACCTCTTCTGCATTCTTTACCATTGACCGGAATTTCAATAATCTGAAGGGCTTTCCCAACTTTCCCAATCTTACTTGGCTGAATAGGATGGAACCTTGTGAATCAATAGCAATAAGTACGGCAATAATTATTCCAAAAGGCAAAAAAGTAATTAAAAATAACAATGATAAGATTATATCAAAAAATCTTTGTAACAGTAGAGAAATACCTTTTATTGGTTTTGTATCAAGTTTAAAAAGCGGTATATCAGATAAGGGAATAACCTTTCCCCATTCAATGAACCTGTCATAGAGTTCGGGAATGAAGAGAAATTTCAAAGAAAAAACAGACGGAGAAAAAACAAAGTTCTCCAGCTGCTCATTAGGTAATTCACTTCCCAATAGCAACACCTTAGCATTGTATTGCTCTATTATGGAAAAAAAATCTCTATTATCATCAATACTATTTACAGCAGGAATACTGTTTTTTCCCAAGTTACCCACAATGTTATAATGCTGCGTAAGGTATGTTAAATATCTCTTTATGAATTTGACATCTTTTTCACTTAAACCATAGATCAAAAGGTTTAATTTTTTACGCCCAGATATAAAAATGTTTTTGAATAATAAATGTATAAGTACTGATATAAACGGGATGAGTAAAGAGTACACTATTAGAATAGGCGTAGAATATTCAAGGTTCTTAATATATGTCTTTATGACTATCAAAATGAGGAAATAAAGGGAATATGTAATGATGCCAGACAGAAAAAGATTACCGGCAATATCCAAATCTATAATATTATCATTGTATACACCAAGTATTAAATTAAATATAATAAATATTAAGGGTGATGAGAAGAGGATAATATACGCAAGATGGTGAGAAGGATAGATATTAAATGAAAAACGAATATTATAAATGAAATATACCAGTAAAATTCCCATAATAAGATCAAAAATAAGGGGTAATATCGTTTTCTTATTCATATAAACCGCAACATCTTGAACATTTAGCAAAGAGACCTTTCTTTAAATGCATTCTGAATTCCTTATAGTTCTGTGAATTCCAAAGTTTTTTAAAGTCATCTCTTATAGTACCCATTTTATAATACATGCAGGTAATGATAGAACCATCCCCCTGAACTACACAGGAGTAATAGGGATAATGGCATTTTTTTCTAACAGGAATTTCTGGTTTCTCATAAAATATTTTCAATTTTTCATAATTTAAATGTGGTAAAAAAGATATATGTTTTCCATATTTCCCCTTTTTTAATTTTTGTATTTCATGATATAAAGTATTTACATCAACCAGGTGATAAAATTTATTTAAAGCATCAAGATCATCTCTTGGTTTATATAGTTTATCAATTGACTTTTCTACATAATCACCATTTCCCAGAAAAAGATGAGAAAAATTCCATTTATAGGGTTTAATTTCGGTGAATAATTCTTCTGCAAATGAGAGATCGTTGAAATTAAGCCAGGATATGGTTGAGTTTATAACAATACGAGGAGTAGAGGAGTGATATTCTTTTTTATATTTTTTCAGTAATTTTATGCCATTAATGGTGTTATTAAAAGAACCTTTTATCTTTCTGATATTGTCATGCGTCTCTTCGTCTCCGTCGATGGATATTACCAATGATTCAATTCCGGACAATACTAAATCCTTTGCTTTAATATCATCGATCAATGTAGCATTTGTCGTCATTGTGGTAATTAATTTATAATTTTTTATGATCTTTAGTATTTCAAAGAATTCGGGATGTAAAAGGGGTTCGCCTCCTGACAGGTTAATGGTGGGAGAAAATTTTGACACTTGTTTGAAAAAAATATTCCACTCTTCCAATGAGGGATAATCTTCAATTTTCTCATGGTAACTTCTCAATTTATTGGAAAAGGCTTTATTTATCTCGTTTCCGGGTACAAACGAACACATCTCGCATTGCAAATTACAATTATGCAACAGTTCTATATCTATTCTTAAAGGGGGAAAGGCATAACCTTTACCGAACCATTGATCCAAAGGGATTCTTCTTCTGACCTCATCAAGGAAACGTTTTATATAATATCTATTCATTCTTTCTAAATTTTACCATAAAAACAATAAAAAACAAAGTTGCACCTAAGGACTCCGTCATAAACATTACC
>CAYVPX010000231.1:0-2473 GCA_964453935.1 uncultured bacterium
ATGAATTATTCTAAATATTATGATCTTCTAAGTAAAAGATTTTCCATATCAAAGATCGAACAGGCATCAATGGATGCATCTTCCAGAATTTATTTAAGGATCTTTTTAAAGAATAACAAAAGTGTCATATTGCAAGATAACGGCAAGGATAATAATCTTTATAACGTTCAATTGAAAAGTTATATGTTTTTAAAGAAACATTACATCCCTATTCCTGAGATCTTGGAGAAAATACCGGAGCAAAATATACTGATCTTTCGTGATCTCGGCGAGGTATCGCTGGAACAGTATATGAGAAATAATAATATTGTTAAAATTTTGCCAAAAGTAGTGAATATTATTGAACAATTTGAATCATTACCTTTGGATGAGTATGCTTCCCCTTTTGCACCTCTTGATGATAAGAAGTACCTATGGGGTTTTGATTTTTTTTATGATTACTATATAAAAAAATACAAAGAAAGAGATATTGATAATATTGAAACAGTAAGAAAGAATTTTATGATATTTGCCAAGGAGCTCGCAGATAAAAAAAAAGTTCTTATTCATAGAGATTTTCATTCAAGGAATCTTTTTGTAATGGGAAATGAGGTGTTTGTCATTGATTATCAGGATTTACGGATTGGGAATATATATTATGACAGATCTTCTTTGCTATACGACCTTTATAGTGATTTTTCTGATTTTGAAGAATATATATTGCCAAATAATGCAAACAATAATATTATCATTAGAGAGATGGCATTTCAGCGTCTTATAAAGATCCTCGGAAATTTTGCATATTTAAAAATAGAGAAAAACAAACCCCGATATATCGAGCAATATGAAAATAATATTTTAAAAAAGTTAAATGATCTCAGCCCCTTATTTCATAAAAGATTTCACGATATTTATGAGGTCATCTATGATAGCTGAATTAAAAAAATATATTGAAAGCATTAATTTTTTTAAAAAATTGCCGCAAGATATTAAGAATGATCTTTTTATTGTAGGTGGCATTTTCCCGGCTATTGCAAATGATAAACCTATAAATGATATTGATCTTGTGGTAAGAGATGTAAAGGGATTCCAAAACAAATTAAAAACAATATTTAAAAGGGAGTTTCATCTTATTGAAGATAATCGAGGAAATAGGGTTATGAAATTTATTTTTAATAAAACCCGCTTTGATATTACTGAACTTTTAGAGAATTTTAAAAAAGATGCCCGGCGCCGTGATTTTACAATAAATAGTGTAGTTTACTCTTTTAAGGAAGATAGGGTCATTGATCATTTAAATGGGATCAATGATATAAAAAACAAAATATTAAGGATGTGCAGTAGTGATTTTTTAAAATTGGATCCAATAAGATTTTTGAGATATTATAGAATGAAACTTTATTATAAATTAAAGGTAGAACCTGAAACCAAAAGTGTGATAAAGGGATTTTCCATAAAATATTTATTAGCAATGCCCAAGGAAAGGATATACTATGAATTAAAAAAAATATTTGGTATAAACGGTAGTTTTAAGACCATTGAGGAACTTGAAAGAAAAAATGTTATTTCTTCCATTATTTTACCGCTGCAATTAATGAACAGAAATACCAAACAGAATAAATTCCATAGTTTTGACGTATATAAACACTCATTTTTTGTCTATAAGTGGATAGAATATTATGAAAAGAAATACGGTTATTATAATAACTCGTTTATTTTAAAATTGGCCGGCTTATTGCATGATATTGGGAAAGAGTCAACACGTACAAGAGATAATAAAGGTGAATACCATTTTTACGGACATGAAAAAAAAGGAGTTACTATTACTGAACAGTTCTTAAAGTCCGAGCCATTATCAAAAAATGAAAAAACTCTATTATTGTCTTTAATAAAAAATCACATGTACCTTGCTTATTTAAAATTTAACAAAAGCATTACTCCCCGTTCATTAAGAAAATTTTTGGAATTTGCAAATGCCCATATAATGGAGCATATAATACTATTCTTATCCGATGGTGCAGCAGCACATGATAAAGTAGATGCTGATCAGGAACGATTCGTAGTCGAATTTTTGACAAAATTGGAAGAATTTAAAAGAATGATTAATAAAAATAAAAAAAAGATCGTTTCAGGAAGTGATCTTATAAATTTAGGTTTTAAAAGTAATAAATTATTAGGTGTTGTTCTTAAAGAAATAAATGATCTCTATTATGAAGGAAAAATAAAGAACAAAAAAGAGGCATTGGACTATGCAAGAAAAAATCTTAAAAATAGTTAAGTTCCTCCTAATTATCGTTTTTTTTGTTTTATTTTTTATCTTATCATTGACTTACTACTATGGAAATAAAGGAGATACCTATTATTACAGGTATTTTGATAATAAACAATACGGGGATCTTTTAACATCCGAAAAGTACTATCGACTATCATTAAAATATTTTCCCTATAATCATTCCTCAAAAGTGAGACTTGAAACATTGAAGAGAGTAGAAAG
>CAYVPX010000232.1:0-2444 GCA_964453935.1 uncultured bacterium
ATCCTTTATAATTATATCAAAAAAACAGGATTATTGCAAATAAGAATTTTCATTCGACAGAGCTGTTTTATTATTTTTAAAATTTTGGTATAATTAAGCATGTTTAAGAGAATATTAAGAGATTTTTCAATTTTTTTTGAATACATGGGTTATTTATTCAAATCAAAAAAATATTGGCTCATACCTCTTATCATACTTGTTCTCTTTTTTGGGTTACTTATTGTTGCAGCACATGTTTCACCATTATTGCCATTTGTTTATACGTTATTTTAGATGAAAAAGGTATTTAAAAGCATAATGCATGTCCTAACTATTTTTGAGATACATCTTTTTTTAGGGATATTGTACTTCATTATTTTTGGTATATTTAAGTTATTTTACTTCTTTTTTTCACTGTTTAAATTTGGTTCGGATAGAACCAATTATAAAAAATTTAAGAGAAAATACGATTCATTAAAGGATTTTAAACGGATGTATTGATGTATATATTAGGGATTTCTGCATTTTATCATGATTCCGCTATTGCATTATTAAAGGATGGTCATTTAATATTTGCAGCAGAGGAAGAAAGATATACAAGAAAAAAACATGATAATTCTTTTCCTTTTAACGCTATTGATAATGCCTTGAAGTATGAAAATATCACATTGGAAGAGATTGAGCATATTGTATTTTATGAAAAACCAATTGTGAAATTTGACAGGATCATCGATACGCATATAAGGAATTATCCTTTTTCATATAAACTGTTCTATTATGCAATGCCGCTATGGATGAAGGATAGATTAAAGATGAAATATTTCATTTATGATCACTTGGGAAAATATCCGCTATTTTCAAACCACCATCTTTCCCATGCCTCAGCAGCGTACTATCTTTCACCATTTAATGAAAGTGCTGTTGTGACAATTGACGGCGTAGGGGAGTGGAATACATTATCAATCGGCAAAGGTAATGGGAATAAAGTGAATATTATTAAAACAATTGATTTTCCCCACTCAATAGGATTATTATACTCGACAATTACCGCTTTTTTGGGCTTTAAGGTAAATAACGGTGAGGGTAAGGTCATGGGGTTGGCATCATACGGCGAACCAATATATAAGGAAAAATTTAAAAAATTGGTGAAGATCTTTCCGGATGGCAGTTTCAAATTGAATAAAAAGTATTTTTCCTATGAATATAGAGACAGGATGTTCTCTCAAAAACTTATTACATTGTTGGGTGAAAAACCCCGTATTCCGGAATCCGAACTGACAAAATTTCATTATGATATTGCCGCTACCTTGCAATGGCTTCTTGAAGAAATGGTATTGAATATAATTAAACACGCAAAGGAGATCACGGGTTCCAATAACCTTGCTCTTAGCGGAGGTGTTGTGCTGAACTCAGTAATGAACGGGAAGATCTTAAAAAGCGGCATTTTTGAAAATTATTTTTTTTTACCGGCAAGCGGTGACGACGGTGCCTCTATGGGTGCTGCTTTATATTTATGGAATCATATACTTGAAAAAGAAAGGACACCGCAATTGCAAAATCTCTATTTGGGCAATGAATATTCATTGAACAATATTGAAACGGTAATTAAACATAATGGATTGAATTATAAAAAAATTGATGATATTTCTGATTATATTGCGAATAAATTAAATGAAAATAAAATAATAGGATTATTTCAAGGCAAAATGGAGTTTGGTCCTCGTGCTTTGGGAAACAGATCAATACTTGCAAACCCTATTTATGCTGAGAACAAGGATATTTTAAATGAAAAAGTAAAGCACAGAGAGGGTTTCAGACCCTTTGCACCGAGCATGTTGGAAGAAGAATTTCACAACTATTTCCCCGTAAAAAAGGGTATCACATCACCATATATGATCATCTGCTTAGAAGTGAAAGAAGGAAAACGCACTTTCCCCGCTGCGATCCATGTAGATAATACTGCAAGGGTACAAACGGTAAATGAAAAGCAAAATAAGACCTATTATAAAATAATCAAAAAATTCAATGAATTAACGGGTGTTCCGGTAGTTCTTAACACATCATTTAACCTTCGTGGTGAGCCAATTGTCTGTTCACCACAGGATGCCATTGATACTTTCCTTAAAACCCAAATGGACATTCTCGTTCTTGGGAATTTTATTGTTGAGAAATAGAATTCTGATGAATTGCTTTGGTCGTATTTTCGTATATACGAAAATACGAAAATAGCGAATACATAAGACAATACAAATAAAATAATAGCATAAACCCGCTTATAATCATATGTTCACGTTTTCGCATATGCGAAAATACGAACATGAGAAAAATAAAATTTGCAATAAAAATAAAAAGTGATACAATAATAATATGAGAGATTCCAAAGGAAAAAGGTGAAAGAGCATGATAGAGGAAAATAAATTAAAAGAGCTTAAAAAATTGATCGAGAATTTTCAATTCAATCTTAA
>CAYVPX010000233.1:0-2406 GCA_964453935.1 uncultured bacterium
GAAATATTTTGTTTATTGCATTTTATTTCCCGCCTTTAGGTGGTGGCGGAGTTCAACGAGTACTTAAATTCACTAAGTATATGGACAAGAAAAAATATAATATTCACATTCTAACCGTAGATCCCAAATTCGTGAAATATACAAAAGATACCTCTCTCCTCAATGAGATTCAAGAGGATATAAAAATATATCGTAGTTTTTATCCCGATATAAATTGGTTATATGCTATTTTGGGACGATTAAAACTCGGTTCTATTGTTACCCTTCTAAAACAATACATAGTCCTTCCAGATGAAAAGATTTTATTCTTTTTATTTTCACGAGGGCTTCTAAAAAAAATCATACTTGAAAACAACATAGATACTGCTGTTGTAAGCTTACCCCCATTTGGTCTGTATAAATTTGTGCTTTATTTAAAAAGAAAATACAAAATTAAAATTATTGTTGATTTCAGAGATCTATGGACGGACAATTTTTCTATGATATACGATAAATTCCCCATATTTAAATTCCTGAGAGAAATGAAATTCGAGAAATTAGTCGTTAAAAACTCCGATTACATAATCACGGCAACAAAATATATGAAAGATATCCTCGAGAAAAAATATACCAATAGTACAGTAGAATCGATTACTAATGGATATGATCCCGACGATTTTAAAGATTTTCGAAGAGCAAAAAATGATATTTTAAGGTTTACATACACAGGTTCATTATATGGTCATAGAGATCCTATTAATTTATTTAAAGCCATTAAAAACATCGAAAGCAACTACTATAAGTTATCATTTGATTTTTATGGATTCGTAGAAAATACGATTCTAAAAAATTTTAATGATAATCCATTGTTGCACCATCACGGGTATATTCCTCACTCTAATCTAAAACACATATACGAGCAAAGTGATATTTTATTACTCTATATAGGGGGCTATAATAAAAACAATTTCGGAACACTTACAGGTAAACTGTTTGAATACCTCTATGCAAAAATACCGATTTTATTTATCGGTCCCACCGAAGGAGAAGCCGCCGAAATTATAAGAAAATGCAATGCAGGATTTATTATTGAAGATGATATAGATTGTATATATAATGCGATAATTGACATTTATGAGCGATGGGAAAAAGGTAAATTGAAAATGAAATTTAACGATAAAGAGATATCGAAATATAATCGGAAACTTTTAACTTGTAAACTTGAGAGGATAATTGATAGAATATGAGCGATATTCGACTTTTACTCTTTTCCGATCTTTTACCGAGCAAGCAAAATCCTATTGCCGGAACATTTATAATAGATAGAATGAAAATATTAAATGCCAAGAATATTGATGTTTTACCTGTAAAATTATCAAATGTTTTGTATTGCCGTCGTATTATGAATGATTATTCTTTGAATTTTGACTTTCACCCTATCAATTTTAAAGTGGTAAATTATGTGAAATTCAGATATAATGGAAATTTCGAGTTAGTAGCAGATAAACTTTACAGATTATACAAAAAATACAACAGGAACCTGGTCCATATACATTTTGGATTCCCCGAAGGATACATCGGCTATATTCTCAAAAGGAAATACGGGATTAAATATATTCTTACCGTTCACGGTTCCGATTTACATACTATTCCTTTTAAAAATATTCATTATAAAGATAAAATAATGAAAGGGTTGAATCATGCCGATCATGTCATTTTCGTCAGTAATTACCTCCTCGAAATCGCTCTAAAACTTGGATTAAAAAATAGCAATTATTCTGTTATAAGAGGTGGAGTAGATACAGGAATATTTAAACCTTTCAAGAAAGGGGATAGAAAAAACCTTACAATATCTTATGTAGGTCATCTCGAACCAATAAAGGGAACAGATATTATACCAAAAATTTTTTATAATATTACCAAATACAAAGATAATGTCAGATTAAAAATAATTGGGAACGGTAGTTTGAGAGAGCAAATCGAAAGAGACCTGAAGAGATTGAACATCTTTGATAAAGCATATTTAACCGGTAGCATTCCGCATGGAAAAATCCCTGGAGAATTAAAAGAAACCGATATTCTGATCCTGCCGAGCATACATGAGGGTTTGTCTTCTGTTATTCTCGAATCGCTTGCTTCGGGAATACCTGTTGTGGCAACATCGACAGGAGGGATTCCCGAAATAATCAAAAACGGCTACAACGGTATTTTAATAGAGAAAGGAAAAGATTTTGCAAAGCGATTCTCTTTCGGTGTACTCTCTGCCCTTGATAAAGAATGGAATAGCAAAAATATCCGAAATTCCGCCATAGAATTTGATTGGCAAAATGTAGTAACTAAAGAGATTGAGGTATACAATAGGATTTTGAATCTATGAATATTTTAATGATCTCCAAAATCGATATTTCAAGACCAACAGGCGAAACG
>CAYVPX010000234.1:0-2379 GCA_964453935.1 uncultured bacterium
ATCAATTTTGAAAGGCGAGTTGATTTTCCACTTTACTTATCACTTTTTTATTAAATAATGAATTCTATAATATTGAAGATTTAACATTTGTAAAAAAAGAATATTTTCATATTACAATTTCTTTTTTAGGTGAACAAAATATAGATGATCTCTTATCTAATTTAGAATTCATAAAGAATAGAAGAGTGGAATATTTTTCCACTCGCAACAATACCTGTTCCATTCAAGGAATTGGAGCTTTTCCAAATATAAAACATTGTCGCATTTTTTGGGTAGGGGTAAAAAAAGAGTATAATAATATTCAAAAACTGGCTGAATCTATTGAAAAAATGTTATACAAAAAGAAAATTATTAACAAAATTAATAATAATTTTCATCCTCATATTACAATTGCAAGAAATAAAAAAAATAAAAAGATAAATTTCAAATTCGATGACACAATATTTTTTGGTAGTTTTGCTATTAAAAATATTACACTTTTTTCGTCTCAGCTCACAAATAGCGGGCCCATTTACTCAGTGATCAAAAAATATTAAAACATATGTTGATTTTTTTTCCACAATATGATATAATTAGTTTAAGGGGATTAAATGAAAAATAAATTTTCTGTTCTTATACTTTGTGAAAATGAAAATAGAATAAAAAATATTGTTAGTGTATTACGCGAATATAACATACGTTATTATATTGTGAGCACCTTTTTACTTGCTGAAAAAAAGTTGATGGAAGAGCGTTTTGATGTTGCAATATTAGAAAAATATAACAGATCTTTTATTGAAAAGTTATCTACAAATTACAAGATTACCGTTGCTATTATCGCTGATGAAATAGATGAAAATGTTCTAAATCTTATTCCAAGCGGTATTTCAGAAGTTTTATCTACACCAATAAAACCATCACGGGTGCGACTATTTATAGAGAAAATTAAAAGTACAGTGGAGCTAAAGAAAAAAATCCGTCTCTTAACTTCTTTTGATGAGGTTGAAAGAAGCTTTAAGGGACACATTTCAAATGACCCTGAGATGAGAGAGATCTATAACTATATATTAAAGGTCGCTAAAACATCTTCTACTGTTTTAATAACAGGTGAGACAGGAACAGGGAAAGAGGTTTTATCTCGTTTGGTACACGATCTTTCTAATGCTAAAAAAGAAAATTATGTTGCCATAAACTGTTCGTCAATTCCTGAAAACCTTTTAGAAAGTGAATTATTCGGCTACGAAAGAGGATCATTTACGGGTGCAGTAGGTACAAAAAAAGGGTTGTTTGAGATTGCAAATAATGGTACATTGCTTTTAGATGAGATCGGTGATATGCCTTTACTTTTACAGGCAAAACTTTTAAGGGTATTGGAAGACGGGCTTATTAGAAGGATCGGTGGAACAAAAAATATAAAAACAAATTTCCGGCTAATTGCAGCAACAAATCAAGATCTGGAAAAATTAGTACAATTTAAAGAATTTAGGAAAGATCTTTTTTATAGATTAAATGTTTTCCATATTCATATTCCACCATTGAGAGATAGAAAAACAGAAATTATATCATTGAGCTTCTATTTCATAGAACAATTCAATAAAGAATTTAAACGGAATATAAAGGGTTTAACCGAAAAAGCCACATTAAAATTATTGAGTTATAATTTTCCAGGCAATGTTAGAGAATTAAAACATATAATTGAAAAAGCTTTTATTCTCACTAATGGTGATATGATTTCAGATGAGAGTATACTTTTACCTAGAAAAAATCTATCTTTTAATAAGGATAATACCAAAGATGAAAATAAATACTTGAATGTAAATATAGAACAACCTATGAAAGATGTATTGAATTACTGGACGAATGAGATCAGAAAGGAATACATTAAGAATCTTCTGAAAAAATATGGATACAATGTTAAATTAATTACCGATATCGCAAAAATTGAACGATCATATTTCTATAAACTTTTAAAGAAATACGATCTTGTGGATTCAAATGCCATTATGTGGAATAATTTTCCACATAATAAAAAATAATAAACTTTTTATATGTTGATATATTGGATATTTTATTTTGGCACAGTACTTGCTATATAGTAAGTGAGGTTCTTTTAAAGAATAATAATGAAAGAGATTGACTTCATAAAACCCCTCCTTCACTTTTTCACTTTTATCATTTTGTCAATCTCTTTTGATAAACCCCTCAACTCTGGGAAGGCGCACTTCTTTCATAAACCCCCTCCTTCACATACGCGCCTTCCCATTTTTTTTACCCTATTTTATCATTTTTCCCAATATAACATGGTTTTTTATCCCGACTTCATCGTTTCAACGTTCAAAGTGATGAAGTCATTATGAGAAGCGGGACATACCTCGGATGTTCAGGTGTGTCCCAAGACAA
>CAYVPX010000235.1:0-2374 GCA_964453935.1 uncultured bacterium
TTTTCAAGGATATAAAATCTTGTATAGTGTAAAATATTTTTTATTATTTTGCAAATTATTGTCATATTTTAATATGTGCCAAATATTTCTTATAGTTTTTTTGATAATTATATTATTATGTCATACAATACATTTCAAATGTATATTTGCCCTATTTTTTTTTTGATAATTCTTGATTGAAACTTAATTTTTAGGTATAATAAAAAATTTATAAAAAGGAGAAGATGATGGCGTCAAACGATGGTAAAAAATTCCTAAATTTATTAAAAACAACTTTCTCTATGCGGGCAAATTTAAGAGAAAAAGAACCGCAGCAGTTAAAAGAATGGGAAAATATAAATTTATATAAAAAGATACAAGAAAAAAACATTAATGGAGAAAAAAGGATACTACATGATGGTCCGCCTTATGCTAATGGTCATATTCATATCGGACATGCTTTAAATAAAATATTAAAGGACTTTATTGTAAAATATTATAATTTAAAAGGGTATCATTCGCCTTATGTCCCTGGCTGGGATTGTCACGGATTGCCTATTGAATTAAAAGTAAAAAAAGAGGGTGATATCGATGATCTCGTAATATTCAGAAAAAAATGCAGATCTTATGCAAGAAAACATATAGATATTCAAAGGAAGGAATTTAAAAAATTAGAATGTTTCGGAGATTGGGATAATCCTTATATGACAATGGATTATAATTATGAAGCTGATATTCTTGATGCCTTTAATAAGATCTATGAAAAAGGATATATTTATAAAGGTAAAAAACCGATCCATTGGTGTCCGTCGTGTGAAACTGCATTAGCAGATGCAGAGGTTGAATATAAGGATATTTCTTCACCCAGTATTTACGTTAAATTCAAGGTGCTTGACGAGAAAGCTCTTTATATAGTTATTTGGACAACAACACCTTGGACAATTCCTGCGAATCTCGCGGTAAGTGTTCATCCGAATTTTGAATATAATTTTGTAAAAGTTAATAATGAAACATGGATCCTTGCCAAAGATCTGATGAAAACGGCATTGAAAGAAATGAATATTGAAAATTATGAGATAATAAAAACCGTTAAAGGGAATGAATTAGAAAATTTAAAATATAGTCATCCTTTGTTTGAAAAAAATTGTCCCGTAATATTGGGTGAGCATGTTACACTCGAACAGGGGACCGGCTGCGTACATACCGCCCCAGGACACGGTGCAGATGATTATGAGGTTGGTAAAAAATATAATTTAGAGATTTTTTCTCCTGTGGATGATAAGGGGAGATATACAGATGCATATCCCGAACATAAAGGGGAATTTGTTTTTGACGCCAATGAAAAAATAATTGAACAATTAAAAAATAAAGGGCTCCTAATTGCTGAAAAAGAGATCACTCACTCCTATCCGCATTGTTGGAGATGCCATAATCCACTTATTTTTAGAGCGACTCCGCAGTGGTTTATTGATACTATGGAAGCAAATTTAAAAAAAGAAGTTATCATAAATACAAAAAAAACCAAGTGGATACCAAAATGGGGCGAAGTCAGGTTCTCCAATATGATAGAAAATCGTGTAGATTGGTGTATTTCCAGACAAAGAAGTTGGGGAGTTCCAATTCCATCACTCGTTTGCGAAGATTGTCATGAGGAATTTATAGACACTGATTTTACAAATGAATTGGTTGAGGAAATAAGACAAAGTTCAAGCGATATCTGGTTTGAGAAAGATTTGAATGAATTGTCATCGAAGGAATTGATCTGTCCGAAATGCGGGTCAAAACATATTAAAAAAGGTAAAAATATTCTTGATGTATGGTTTGATTCCGGTGTATCATGGTATGCAGTTGTTCAACACAAAATGAAAGAGAACACACCTGTTGATCTTTACATTGAAGGCTCCGATCAATATAGAGGTTGGTTCCAATCCTCCATGTGGCCCGCCTCCATCATTACGCAGAATGCACCTTATAAGAAGGTCATTACACATGGATTTTCTCTTGATGAAAATGGTAAGCCCATGTCTAAATCATTAGGAAATGTTATCTCTCCTCTTGATGTCATAAATAAATACGGGGCTGAAATATTAAGATTATGGGTTGCAAGTATTGACTATACGGAAGATTTTAAATTTTCATACAATGTATTAAATCAAATGGTTGATTCTTATAAGAATATACGAAATAAATTACGCTTTACCCTTATGAATATTTCTGATTTTGATCATGAGAAGGATACCGTTGCTTATTACCAAATGGAGACCATTGATAAATGGGCACTAAAACAATTGTACGTTTTTATAAATAAATTGGATAATAGCTTTGAAAATTATGAATTCCATAAGATCTATCATTTAGTAAGTGATTTCATAACGGTAACATTAAGCTCACTTTA
>CAYVPX010000236.1:0-2345 GCA_964453935.1 uncultured bacterium
GAAAGTCATGAAGAGTAATCTTTGCTTTTATTGTTAGTACACCTAATCTTATGTTGGCAGATAGGAGGAATATCATATGGCAAATCTAAGAGTCTCAATATACTGCCCTTATTGTCATAGGTATACAGATTTACAAATGGCTCCAGCAGAATGGAACACCGCCCGTGAAAGTGGTACTACCGCATGCGCATGGAAAGCTGGATATAATAGAATTTGGTGGATTGGAATATGTAATTATTGCAAAAAACCAGTCTTAGTGAAAAATGACGGTGCGATAGTATTTCCAAGACCTTTGCCATCGCCTACCGATAAAAGAATACCTGAACACATAAGGAAAGATATTGATGAAGCAAAGATTTGCTTTTCTGCTGGAGCATATAGAGCATGTGCTGTTATGGCAAGAAGGGCTATTCAATCGTCAGCTATAGATAAAGGCGCAGGTAATGGCAAGTTGGTTGAACAAATAAATGAGCTTGGAAAGCAGGGAGTGATAACGAAAGATTTAAAGGAATGGGCAACAGTAGTGAGATGGGTTGGCAATGATGCAGCACATCCAAGTAAGGATGATGTCTTGGAAGATGATGCTGAAGATATTTTAAAATTGGCCGAACAATTCCTTGAAGTTATTTATGTAACCCCAGCACTTGCTCAAGAGCGAAGAAAGAAAAGAGGAAAATAGTGCCCGACAAGTCGTTGCACCTGACTGCTTTTCCGCTGCGCCTTTCGTGCTTGCTCCAAAGCAGCGGGTGAACTTATCCGTTAGGCATATAAAAATCATGTTGAAAGTTAAGAAATTGGATCCTAAGAGGTTTGAGGCATATGTATCACTATCTAGAGGTCCTGTTGCCTCATATATTAGCAAAGAAATAGCGTGGTATTCTAACCTAGATGAATCCATACTTGGTGTTGTTCTTTTAGATACTATTGATACTAATTATGTATCAGTAGTACTGGCTAGGGATGTTAATAGAGCTTTCAGAGCCATAGATGTTCGAGTAAATTTTGAAACATTCGAACAAGCAAAGTTGTGGCTTTTTGGAGCTATAAAATCACATTCAGCAAGTGGCAAAAAAGTGTTTCCCCAAGGTGATGAAAAAAGGAGTATTGACCTTTTTAAGTCGGTTGTTCCTATTGAAAAACAACATCCTTATTTTGTCAGATTAAATAAGGAGGAAGTATTTTTGCCAGCAAAAACAATAATCAATGAAACAATGCCACATTTTATAGACATTGATGGAAATTTTGTAGAGCAGTTTCAAACCACCGGTTTTGATTCAAGGTTATGGGAATTATTTCTATTTATGTATTTTAATGAAGAAAAGTTATTCATTAAAAGAAATTATAATGCTCCAGATTTTATAGTTGAGAAATGTGGGATGAGCGTTGCGGTTGAAGCAGTTATTGTTGGAAGACACCAAAATAACCCTCTGAAATATTCTAGGTCTATTAATAATGTTCCATTACCATCAAACATATTAGAAAAGAACGAAAATGAAATGCCTATTAGATTTGGTAGTCCATTGTTTTCAAAATTGAAAAAGGAATATTGGAAATTGCCACATGTAAAAGGAAAGCCTCTTGTCTTTGCAATCGCCGACTTTCATGATGATCAATCTATGTTGTGGAGTTCAACTGCACTAATTAATTACCTATATGGAGTTAAATACGAATTTCATTATAATGACGAGGGTCAACTTGTTATTATCCCACAAAAAATAAAAGTTCATAAACTTGGTAATAAAATTATACCTTCAGGTTTTTTTTCTCAGCCTAATGTGGAAAATATTAGTGCAGTACTCTTCAGTGCTAGCGGTACTATTTCAAAATTTAACCGAATTGGAAGACAAGCAGGATTTGCAGCAAAGGACGTAATAATGATAAGAATAGGAACTTGCCATAATCACGATCCAAATGCGTCCTTGCCCCATGTGTTCGAATATATTGTAGATGAAAACTGTTATGAAACATGGGGAGAAGGAATATCAATGTTTCATAATCCTAACGCCTTGTATCCTATACCTGAAGATTTGTTTCCATCTATTGCTCACCATCATTTTATTGATGGTCAAATTGTGAGTAAATTACCAAAATTTTATCCTTATGCGTCAGTTACTTACAATATAAGATTAAAATAATACCGGTGCTTAAGAAATTGATTCACCTGACCACTATTCTGATGTGCTCCATAGCGGCAGGTGAGCTTGGTCATTATCCCAAAACGAAATGGAGCCTCTGAGGGGTAATTACCCTTAATTAAGGAACCTTGACTTAAAACAGCCAATCAACTGCATTAGTTATGGATAGGATCTTCATTAAAAATCTACCAAAGGAGGTGAAAATTGAGC
>CAYVPX010000237.1:0-2344 GCA_964453935.1 uncultured bacterium
GAAAGGCGTGAAATAGTTGAGAATTGAGAGGTGAGGGTTGAGAGTTGAAATGCAAGTAAAAAGTTGAAAGGTTATAATACAGTGAATAGTAAAAAGTGAATGGTGAGTAGTGAAAAGCAAAAAATGAGATTGCGACGTCAAATAATTGTGTGTCAGGACGCACCTGAACATCCAAGGTAACGTCCCTAATACGGGCTTCGCCCTCGCAATGACAAACAAAGGTTAGATCCTGAATCAAGTTCAGGATGACTTTTTCTTGGAATTGTCCATTGCCAACTGTCAATTGTATTCGAACTTTCAACTCTCCAGCCTCTGCATTATATCTTAAATTTTTCATCTTCATTTTTTCTCCTAATATAGGGCTGTTCACGAACGACCCCTACAACGGTGTGTTATATTTAATTGTCAATTCTCCCTGTCTGCGTGCCTGCCTGAGCGAGGGTGCTCGCAGACAGGCAACGCACAGGCAGGCATTCTCAATTGTCAAATGTTTTATATCAGTCGAAAGTCAAAAGTCGAAAGTCCAATGTAATAAAGACTGGATCCTGAATCAAGTTCAGGATGACTTTTTCGCTGCAATTGTAAATTTGAAGAAGGTTTAAAGTGTCAACTCGGCACTTATTTTTTACCAGAAGATCTGTTTGCCGCTATCATCAATGGTGAATGGTCGTTCTTCCTTGTCACCATTTGTTTCTATAAGCCAATAGAGACCCTTTGTGGGGACATTTTCAAAGGTAAGCGGAATATCTTTTATTGCCTTTTTCTTTCCCAATGATTTCCATTCATTATCCCAGTAAAAAAGTTCATATTCAGTACCTTCCTTTAAAAATGTCTTTTTAATGCCGTCAGTACTTGATAGTTGTTTCCTATGTGTTGTGGAAAAGAGTTCAACCTTCATCCTTTTATTTGTGTTTGCCTTAATATCCGTTTTGCTATTGTCGTTATGGAGAATGAAAGGAAATCCGCAGGGGAGCATTCCTTTCTTTGGTTTGTATAATGTAGGCATATATAAAATATCGTTTTTTCCCATATCTTTAAATGTTGCTTCATCATTAACAATCCTACCCCATTGCATTGCTCTCCATTTGCCGGAATTAAATACGCTAAGGTATGCAATATCGGTTCTTTTTACAGGGTGACTTAATATCTTTGTTGTAACATTGCAAACATCCACATAATCCTTTGTAACATCAATATAGTTCCTACCACCCAGCCATGGTGCCAATTTTTTTTGTTTTCGTTTTTGAAAATAAAGATCGTTTTTTTGTACGGCATACATTGTTCGGTAAACCTTTGCCAGTTTATTTGATAATTTATACTTTCCCGGTCCTGCTTCTGCACCCATAAACGGTACAGCTTTCTCATTGTGAAAAATGATAGCATTCCAAGCATGATTATTTCCTGTATTTGCCCAATGAGGAGTATAATCACTTGTAATTGCAATTCCATTTGCTCTAAAAGCGAATATTGTCATATTGGTCATATCTTCACAACGCCCCAATTTGGTTTTCAGCATTTCAAAATAACCTTGGTCCGTAGGGTGAACATAGAAACGAGGATCGAATTTAAACCAAGATTTAATATCATCATTTATCAGATTAGATATTTCAATAAGGTCAGTCGGATCTTTCAATTTATCTGCCCATTTACTGTATTTTTCAAAAAGTGGTTTTCTCCATTTTTCAAGGGGTTCATTACTTCCGCGATACGGCAGTATATAATTTTCAAAAACATTAAAGGAATATCCCTGTGACCATGGTAACTCTTTCCATGCCCTAAAAGCATAATCGATCTGTTCAATGAGAAACTTTGCACTTATGGTCCTATCATCATAGATAATATTTTTCTTTCTCACTTTGAAATTCAATTCGCCTTCCTTTTTCTCAAGTTCTTTCAATGCCTTTTTCATGCTCTTATAATTTGGATAATCAAGTACATCAAAATGTACATCCTTTTTTTTCTTATTAACGAGTTCGAAGGGGACAAAGCAGTGACCTCTCATATTTCCAATTAAAAAGTATGCTGCCTTTAATTTTTCCGGATCATTTTTATAATGCTCGAGAACCTTTATTAATTCCACTTTATTCTTTTTTGCTTTTTTCAATGTTTTCTGAACATTTTTAGGGTAAGGGAATTTAGCATTCTTGTTGGTGCTTTGCATAATATAAGGTGATTTAGCACATCCTGCAAAAAGGATAATAATGACAAGTGCAATTGTTAGAACTAAGGTTTTTACTCGTTTACTCCAATACATTGGGCTCTCCTATTTCTTTATTATAATAAATAAATTAAAAAAGTGCAAAAAAAATGTAGAGAAATGTGCAAAACGAAAAAGGATGATATC
>CAYVPX010000238.1:0-2300 GCA_964453935.1 uncultured bacterium
CATATTGATCCCTTGATCCTTACTTCCGTATTGTAATTGAAATAACGCCTCTTCATAATAAATATTTGCTGAATTTGGGAATTCTTCCCTTAACAGTAAAATATATTTTTTAATTAGCCCAATGTTTTTTAATTGGCGGCTAATGGCTAAACAGTTATTTAGAAATAATTTCACTTCATTTTTATCATTAATTTTCTTCGCGTATAAAAATCCGGAATCAAACATTTTTAATGCTTTGTTTAGATCTTTCTTTTGAAAAAAATAAAATCCCGTTTGCCGATAATAATAATTTTTTACAGATCTTATATCACTTATAATTGTGGAAGAGTTAGGATTATATTGGAGAGACAACTCATTGCTTTCAATTGCTTTTTTTAAATAATCTAATCTTTTTTTATATTTATCACTATTTTTTAAAAGTTTATAGCCACTTTCGCACCATTCTTTTACAACTGTTAATTTATAAGGTTCAAGTTCCATTGCCTTTTCAAAAAGAAGATCCGCTCTTTTATAATTTCTCTTCATCAAATAGGTCAATCCCATATTGTATCTAATCTCGAAATAATGGGGTTTTAACATATTTGCTTTTTCAAGGTATTTTAATGCTTCTTTTTCATATGAAACCTGAGGTAATGCCTTATCCATAAGGAGATAAACATTTCCTAAACGATACCAGGTATTTACAAATGAAGGATCAAATCTTAAAGACATTAATAATTCGCTTTTAGATTTTTCTAAATATCGAATGTCCTTATGATTATTATAAGCATTCATCCAGCCAATCCCATTGGCAAAGTGATATGAACCTAAGGTTACTCTTGTCCAAAAAATAAATAAAAAAATATTGAATACAATGAGCACATACAATATTTTTGAACTAAAATGAAATTTATTATCTGTTTTTAAAGCTATAACAATGATTCCGAATAGGATAGCAAAATTAGATAGAGGAGGGCTATAATTTAATACTACTGAAGCAAGATTATGAATGAGCATGGTTAAAATGGCAAATAAAGCACCTTGAAAAATAATGTTTTCTTTCTTAATAAAAAGCAACCGGATCAAAAATATAAAGAGTAAAATGTACAGAAATAATAAAATGGGTCCTCCGACAAGAGCCATTTCAAAGAACTCATCATGCGGATGCCTTGCATGTGTTGCCAAGTTAAGCAAATGAGGATCTTTTAAATATTGACCTTGGTATTCGGGATAATTTAGACGAAAACCAGCTAATCCCATACCGAAAGGATTCCTTTTTATCATATTAACTGCGGTTTTCCACATCAATATTCTTTGACCCAATGATCCGGTCTTTTTTAAGATCTGTTGTGGAATAGATAACATCCTTGTTCTTAATGATGGAATTATAAAAGATAAAATTACAAGAAAGGTAAAGGTAGCAATAAGGAGCTTGCTTTTCTTGATCAAAGCGAAAATAATAATGGTTATAAGAAGGGCTATAAGCACTCCCCGTGTGCCTGTTGCAATAATTGCAATCAATTGGAGTAATAGTGCAACTCCTAATATTTTCCCGGGTTTCTTTGTGAAATAATAGAGTGTAAAAGCCAGTATTCCTATTAAGTATCCCGAAAAGAAATTTGGATTCCCCAAGGTACCGATGATCCTTACTGAAAATGCTTTTTGAAACCTTGTCATGGGATTAAACGGATCCCCGCCTAACCATTGTAATATACCGTACATTGCAATAAATGTTCCGATATATATCCAAAAATGTATTAATTTCTTTTTCTCTTGTTTAACTTGTCTAAATAAAAAATATATTGTATATAACCCACAATAGAAAAAAGTAAATTCCATTAATCTATTGGGAAATGAATGTAAAAATAACGAGATCAGAAATATTAGAATCGGGGAGAAAAAAACGATATCAATGATATTAAAGGAAATTTTTCTTTTCTCAAAAATGATCTGCAATAGTCCAATTGTAAGAAATAAAATGAAAAGGGGTGTTTTGATAATAAAAGGATTATGTGTTTTATACCAAAAAATGAATGGCAATATCCCAATTGATTGTGATAAAAAAAGAGTACTGTTTTTTGTGAACACGAAACCCGCAGGGATTGCAATAAATATAATAAATACAATCATTATCCCATATAAGTTTCCCAATTGTACTCCATATGATTTTAATAATAACGGATAAAGAAGCAAAAGCAAGATATTCCAAAATATATTTTTATTAAATTTTATCGACAAGATACTCTCCTTTTTTCAGATAAACATCCATAGCCGGAATATTTGATAAATTTTTTATAATATCCATTTGGTTTTGATTGTAA
>CAYVPX010000239.1:0-2187 GCA_964453935.1 uncultured bacterium
AAGGTACGTTTCAAACCCTCATTTTACGACCTCTTGCTCATTGGATTGATGGCTGCAACTGCAACAGGACTAAAACCCTTATTCGCAATAATTTCACGTCTTATTAAAACATCACTTGCCATACCCGGTGGGTCCATTATCGGAGGCATATATTTTATTACATTAATAATGGGAAGAGAGCTTTCGGAATATGCTTTTACTGCATTTTTTATTGGGCTTATACAGGCGATATTAATGACTGTACTTGGTTTCTTCGGAACCAATGGTGTGCTTTCCCTTGTATCCTTTTCACTACCGGGATTATTAATAGACCTCATATTTTTAATAGTTAAGAATCAGAAACTAAGGGTAATTTTAGCAACCATATTTGCCAATGCAGGCGGATTATTGGTGGTTTTAACGGTTCTTGACAAATTCACGCTACTCATCACGGGATTTTATATTCTCATTTCCCTTGTGGGCGGCATAATTTGCGGATTCCTTAATTATTTTATTGTAAAAAGTGTTATTAACATTTTAAAAAAGAACAATCTATACAATCTTAAACATTAAATGAAAAATCTTTATATCAATAATTTAAGCATTATTTCATCAGATAATAAAAGAATAATCAATGGAGTTGATCATAGTTTTACCAGTGGTAGCATCTATGGTATTTATGGCAAAGGAGGGATTGGAAAGACTACTCTTGCCTATGCAATATCGGGTATCATTCCTCATTTTCTTAACTATATAAAAGAAGGTAAAATACTTTTAGATGATATTGAAATAAATAATATTAAAAAAGACCAACTGGGGGAACATATTGGTATCGTTTTTCAAAATCCCGATTATCAGTTATTTTTTCATAAAGTCAATATGGAGCTTAAAAATGAAAGTATTGATATTGATAATATAATGAAGATTTTCAATATTGAACACCTGTTGAATCGCCAGGTTGACACATTATCTTACGGTGAGAAAAAGATGGTTATATTGCTTTCAAATATTATGCTTTCTCCTGAGATATTGATCCTTGATGAGGTCTTTTCCTCACTTGACGACCATTATACAAAAATTATAATGGATTTCTTAAAAAAATGGCTCAATAATGAGAATTTAATATTTGTATTGGAGAATGAAAAAGATAAGTTGCCAAAAAATATAAAAAAAATCGATTTTGAGGAGATCTTGAATGGTTCTTAGGTTCTTAACGACACTTCTTCTATCAATATTTATCTTTTATAATAAAACCCTGGTCTTTGGAGGAATATTCTTGTCAATTCTGGTTTTATTCGCAATTATTTATCAAGGGAAAATTTCTAAAAGGTTCTTTTTCGCCATGCTCTATTCAAGTTTAATCATTTTCATTATACAAATACTTTTTAGAAAGGGTGATACATTGGTTTACCAATACCATTTTATAAAAATTTATAAAGAGAGTATCCTAATAGGTGTAAATGTTGCAATGGTCATGATCTCAATGGTATTTATAATGGCGGTTCTTCAATCACTTGATCCTGAAATAGTATTCTACTCCATTGAGAAATGCTCATTAACAAAATTTCTCACGATCCCTTTATATGCTTCGTACAGATTTCTACCTGTCATTTCACATCAGATAAGAGTGATGAGGTTCTACGCAAAAATGCGTATTAAACGAAGAAATGAGAAATTCTGGCCCTCAGTGAACATATATAAAAATCTTTTAATTCCGCTTTTTGTGAGCATTTATAAGAGGATCTATTTTATGTCAATTTCAGTTGAGAGAAAGGGAGTAAATAGGAATGCTCAATATTTTGAAAAGAAAAACGATAAATTTAGTTTAATTTCACTTTTATATTTTATTATAACTGTTAGCGCCATTATAATCTTTATTTTAAGAGGTAAACATGTCTTATGATTGAAATAAAGTCCTTGGAATATTCTTATAAAGGTAAACCTGTTTTTAATGATCTTAATATTAATGTAAAAGACGGCGAAGTACTTATAATAGAAGGCGGTATAGGAGCGGGGAAGACCACTCTTTTTAGGGTTTTAACAGGATTTTACATGGATTTTAAAGGTAGTATAAAATTTGACGGCATAAAAATTGAAGACCTTAATATTCCACAAATTATCAGTTTCGTAGAACAAAATACCGACTATCAGCTCTTGACCTTGAGTGTTAAAGATGAACTTGAACTTTTTACAAATGGAGAACTAAAT
>CAYVPX010000240.1:0-2123 GCA_964453935.1 uncultured bacterium
TTTTTGTTTGTTTTATAACAATGTGTTTATAGAATTTTATATTTCTTTCACCTAAAATAATTTTTTTTGTGATAAGCATCTTGTGCCTTTTAATGATAAGTATAATTTTCGAACCTGGCTTTTTTGACTTAACTACGTTCACAAGATTATTTACATCCGCTTTTTTACCGTCAATTTTAACTATAATATCCCCTACTCTCAAATCACCTTTTTCAGCAGGTGAATTTCTAATGATCTTCTCAATCTTGACATAATCATTTGAAACAGAATAGGTAATACCCAACCATCCTTTCCGCTGAGATTTTACCTTTTTATAAAGAACTTCCATATCACCAATCTTTGTAAAAACGCCTTTAAAATAAGAATTAATACCAATATCAAAATTACTACTTTCATTTAAATTAAAAATGATCTCGTGAAGAAGATCTTTTAGATTCTTTTTTGTCAATATTCCAATTAGTTTCTCTTTATTTGAAAATATAAATGCACCATTTTTAGCATTAATAATATTGGCAACATCACTAAGTAAAATATTACCATTTAATAAAATAAATTTCTTATTATTCGGTACCATTATATAAATACTACGTTTTGTTTTGCCTGTATAATTTCTTTCATAATCAATTGGCTGTTTATTTTCGAAAAGTTTATTTGTATAAAAATACAGGCCTTTGACCATTCCAATAAGTTTAAAATCAGAGGAATCATAATGTTTACCGTTTAGATCTGAAATAACCTCGTTTTCATTTAAAGAACTAGAAAAAACAAAAACTCTTTGATGTAAATATAATCCAATATTTTTAGGATTTTCATTTGTAATAAAAAGTTCATTTCCATAATTAGATTTAATATTTTTAAGCACATTGAAATCGTTCTTAGCAGCAAAAGGAAGTGAAATAGAGGTCAATAAAATTAAGATCAATAATAATTTTTTCATCTGTGAAAACTCTTGAAATTAAAATTACCGGGCATTTTTCGCATTGATTTAATATATTTTATCTTATCTCCTTCTTTCAAACCTTCTTTTACTTCAAAATAATTATCATCGCCTTTACCTATCTTAATATATTTTATTGAATCATCTTCCATTTTAACAAAGGACTTTCCTTTATCCCATTTTACTGCTGATTTAGGTATTTTAAGAACACCTTCTTTTCTCATAATTATTATATCTACATTTGCACTTATCCCCGGCTTTATCTTTTCCGATGCTTCAGAAAGATCAACCTTAACATAAAAGACATTAAATCCGCCCACATTAGAAGCACTTAATGAAACAAAACTAACTTGACCCTTGGTCTTGAAAAATGGTAATGAATCAAATGTGATCTCGCAATGCTGACCAACCTTCACATATCTTCTATCAACCTCATCAAGATTAATAAGAACCTCCAATGTAGAGAGATCTCCAACATATCCCAATACAGTGCCGGCAGTATAACTTGATGTAGCAGATCTAATAAATTCCCCGACCTCCACAGCTTTTCCATAAAAGGTGCCTGTTGTAGGAGAGCTGATGGAATACACTACATTATTATTATAAATTTCTTCCTTTACATCGGAAATATAATTCATCTCTAATTTGGAGTTCTCATAGGTCATCTTTGCATTAATATAATTTTTCTCAACACCATCAAAGTCCTGCTGGGACACATATCCCTTTTTCAATAATTTTTTATAAGACAAATATTTTTTTTCAATATTTTTATAATCCAGAGAAGCGATCTTATATGATTTTTTAATTTGATTAATTCTTTGGATCTCATTAATATCAGGATAGATCAAGGCAATCTTTTGCCCATCTTTTACTGCCTCCCCTTCCTTAACAAGAAATTTCGCTAATTTACCACCGATCTTTGACATTACCTGTACAACACTTTTCGGCTGAATAGTACCGGATTCCATTATTTTTTTTAATACACTTCCCTTTTCTACAGTATATATTGACTCTTTTGGCAATTGATTGCTACCCTTTTTGACTTTATTAGCAGGTTTTGTGCAGGAAACAAAGATTAAGATCAGCAATAAAAATATTATATATTTCTTCATATTCACCTCATATTATTTTTACGCTTTTTTTTAATAATTATTTCATTTTTTTAGGGACACACCTCACCTTTTTC
>CAYVPX010000241.1:0-2119 GCA_964453935.1 uncultured bacterium
ATAAACAAAATGTATGGAAAGCTAAAAAATGTATGAAAAAATTAATAAAATAAAAAGATATATTCCACCATCCATCTGGAATGTATTAAAATCTGCGTATGAAAAATATAATCGGCCTATAAAAAATTATTTTAAGACTGATATTAAAGAAAGTGTTCTAATTTCATACATTACATATCCCTTTAAAAGAGGGATAAACTTGAGTCATACAAATGCTACAGAAGCACTCGAAATTGCTAAAATTTTCCATGAAATAGGTTATAATGTCGATATAGTGGATTATTCCTATGAAGGCAATTTAAATTATGATAAATATTCAGTTATTTTTGGTTTTGGTGAACCATTGATAAACAGTTTTTATCATAGAAGTCATAAAATATTAACAATATATTATGGAACTGGAATGCATGTTGTTCATCAGAACCATGCAACATTAAAGAGAATTGAAGAAGTATACAAAAAAAAAGATGAGTGGATTTTAGAATCAGGGAGAATTGTAGATAAAGCATGGTCTGTGCAAACATCATTGGTGGATAATATTATTACTTTAGGAAATGAAGAGGTGGTAAATTCATATCAAAAATACTTTTCCAGAAAAATATATAATATTCCTATTTCATATTATAAAATATTTGACCATAATGAAATTTTAAAAAATAAAAATTTTGGAGATGCAAAAAATCATTTTTTATGGTTTGGCAGTTCAGGATTAATTCATAAGGGACTTGATTTATTATTAGAAGTTTTTAAAGAACTTCCTGATTTGCATTTACATATATGCGGTCCAATAGATAATGAATCCAAATTCAAAGCTATTTATTATGAAGAATTATATAATACTAAAAATATACATACTTATGGTTTTATGAATATTCAATCTAATCTCTTTAAAGATATTGTTAGCAAATGTGCTTTTACTATTTTCCCTTCCTGCTCAGAAGGTGAACCAGGTTCGGTTATTAATGTGATGGTTTATGGTTTAATACCCATTGTCTCAAAGATGGCAAATATAAGAATTAAGGATTTTGGAATAGAAATAAAAGAACTTACCCATGCAAGTATTAAAGAATCAATAATTGAAGCAACGGGTTTAAGCGAAGATGAAATAAAAGAAAGAAGTATGAAATGTGCAGGCGATACTATAAGTGATCATTCTATTGAAAAATATTCTTATGAATTGAAAAAAGCACTAATCGATATATTAAAGAGGAAAAATGAATTGTAAAATTTGTAATCTTAAAACTAAAAATATATTTACAGCAAAGATATTAAATAAATATCATGTGAAATACTATTATTGCAATCATTGTGGTTTTTTACAAACAGAAGAAGCTTATTGGATAGAAGAAGCTTATGAAGAATCTATAAATGTATCTGATACCGGTATCATGCAAAGGAATATACATTTATCTAAAATATCATGCTTGTTAATCTATTTTTTATTTGATAAAAGTAAGAAGTTTGTTGACTTTGCTGGGGGCTACGGTATCTTTACAAGACTTATGCGTGATATGGGGTTTGATTTTTATTGGCAAGACAAGTTTAGTGTAAATTTAGTTGCCAGGGGTTTTGAATATGATCAAGACAACACAAAAGATGCAGTTGAATTATTAACCTCATTTGAGGCATTTGAACACTTTGATCAGCCTATTGCTGAAATAGAAAACATGTTAAAAATTTCTAGAAGTATATTGTTTTCAACAAACTTATTACCAGATGATCCCCCTCAGCCCGATGATTGGTGGTATTATGGACTTGAACACGGGCAGCACATATCTTTTTATAGCAAAACGACATTAAAATATATTGCCAAAAAGTATAATTTAAATTTATATACTAATAATTTCAACTTGCACTTACTAACAGATAAGAAAATAAACAGATTGTATTTTAAACTTATACTAATATCAAATTGGTTTGGATTAAGTTATTTGATAGAAAAAACACTTAACTCTAAAACGGTTGATGATATGAACCAATTTAAAAACAATGAGAGTTAAAGAGAATTATTGAATGAAAATATTATACGACCATTCCGCATTTCAATTCCAGCGATACGGCGGAATATCCCGATATTTTTACGAGGTGGTAACAAGACTTTCGGCAAAAGAAGATGTTG
>CAYVPX010000242.1:0-2096 GCA_964453935.1 uncultured bacterium
TTAGCAAATTATATTACTCAAGAGGCAAAGAATGTTATAGAAGGATTGGACGGTGTTACAGATGTGGAAATTGAGCTTGTTTATGATCCTCCATGGTCGCCCGATATGATACCTGAAGAAACAAGGAAAAAATTGGGATTGGAATAAATAAAAATGCTGGAACATAAAACGTTAAACATTGCTATTGATGAAGCATTTAAAGAATATAAAAACAAGGTATGTATCAAATTCGGTAAAAGAAAATATAAATATAAAGAAGCTAAAGAGATCTCAAATAAAATTATTCACTTTTTAGAAAAGCTTGATATAAAATACAGTAATAAGATCGCCATCTTATCATCAAATATTCCCGAGCTTATCTTTTTACACACAGCAGCACTTAGAATGGGTGTCATTGTGGTTCCAATAAATTATTTATTGAAAGGAGACGAGATCAAATACATATTAAAAGACAGTGGAGCAAAAACTCTATTTATAGAGAGTAAATTTTTAAAAGAGGTTGAGCCCCTTCTTAATGAAAAAATAATTGATAATTTGATCTTTCTGGAAAAAGGAGAGGGCTATCCTGTATTAATAGAAGAAATAAAAAGAAGCAATAACAGTGATAAGAATATTATTTATCCCGTTAAAGAGCAGGATTATGCCTTGATAATTTACACCTCAGGTACCACCGGTAAACCAAAAGGAGTCATCTTATCTCATAAAAACATTATGTCAAATTTCAGGGATTTAATATTATTTACAAAAATTTCCCATAAAGAAGTTATTTATACATTATTACCTTTATTTCATGCTTATTCTTATACGGTAACATTTATTTTACCATTTTTGTGGGGTTTAAAAATGATCCTTTTTAATAATCTAAAAAATGGGAAATTAATGTTAAAAACGCTGATAAAAGATAAAGTAAGTTTTTTTGTAGCCATTCCCACAATATTCAATGCCATATCCAAAGCAAATATTCCCAAAATCATTAAACTTATAAATGCTTTAAAATTTTGTATCTCCGGTGCGGCGCCCTTGCCGCCAACTACTATTGAAGCGTTTAGAGAAAAATTTGGTAAATATATTCATGAAGGGTACGGTTTATCAGAAACATCTCCGGTTGTATCAATAAATGACCTATATAGTCCACCAAAGGTGGGTAGTGTCGGAAAACCTTTGCCATCGGTTGAAGCTAAGATCGTAAATGATGATGAAGAAGAATTACCTTTTAATGAGGTTGGAGAAATTATTTTAAAAGGGCCCAATATTATGGTGGGATATTACAATAATCCTGAGGAAACAGAGAAAACAATAAAAAACGGATGGTTCTTCACAGGTGATTATGGTAAGATAGACGAAGAAGGTTTTATTTATATTGTTGACAGGAAAAAGGATCTCATTATCAAGCATGGTTTAAATATTTATCCGCGGGAGATTGAGATGGTCCTCCGAAAAGAGGAGAACATTAAAGAGGTCGCCGTCGTCGGTCAAGAATTTGAACCGGGTAACGAGGTTCCCATAGCATTTTATGAGACGGTTGATAATAAAGAAATTCCTAAAAATATTTTAATGAATATATGCAAGAAACATTTGGCATCGTACAAGATACCTAAAAAATTCATTTTTATGAAGGAATTACCCAAAACCCCCACTGGGAAACCGCTGAAAAGAGAACTAAAGAAATTGAAGGTATGAACGAAGAAAAAATTAGAGAGATCTTAAAACAAAGTGATTTAAAAATCACCCCGCAAAGATTGGAAATATTAAATTACATTCTCACTAATAATCATTCATCTGCACAAGAGATAAAGGAACACGTATCAAAAAAAGTATCATCCGTATCCTTTTCCACAATTTACTATACTATTGATAAACTCATAGAAGCAGGTATCATAATACCTATTACTCTTGAGCCCGGGGTTGTTCGATACGATACCAATACACAACCTCATTATCACATAATTTGTGTTAAATGCGGGAAGATCACAGAAGTTAAGATAGATCCCTTTGAAAAATTTACATTAGAAGAATTGAAAGAAAAAGGATTTGATGAGATATTAGGATTCGAGATCCATTTTTTCGGTATATGTAAAGACTGCTCAAACAAAGAA
>CAYVPX010000243.1:0-2080 GCA_964453935.1 uncultured bacterium
ATAAGACCCGAAAATTCCAATCTTCTTTACTTTATATTTCTCTTTTAAAAATGGTAATTCTTTATTAAGGATTTTTTTTATATCTTCTAAATTCTTCATATCTAATTATAAGAATTTTCTTTCCAAAAGTCAAATATATTTTCATTTTATTACCACCCATTTTACATGATGAAATATCATTTCACTTCCCATAATTTATTATAACCCTTTTTTTTTATTTTTCAAAGTCAAGACCTATTTTCGTATTTTCGTAATTACGAAAATACGAAAATACCAAACATATATTTATTTACAACAGGTATTTTCTATGCTACCTGATAATAGCAAATTTTCCTATTTTCTTCTCCCCTGCATCATTCGTAATTAAATAAATATAAACACCGGATTTGATATTTTTATCGTTATTGTTTTGAATGTTCCACTGATAACTTCCAGTATTTATATTTTTTTCGAATACTAGATCTCCTGCAATAGTATAGATCTTTATATTGGAATTTTCAGTAAGATCCTTAAAATTTACAAAAGCAACATCGTTTACATTTACAGGATTAGGATAAACAATAACACCTTCAAGATCCTTTGCTGTTAAAGACAAAGCTTTATATTTCCTTGTCCAGATATTATAACCTTGATTCAGATCAGAAGCTCGGTTAACAAAACCAGTAACATAAAAATTACAATCAGCATCTACTGCTATATCATAACCCCTATCATCTTGATTTGCAGGAGAATTATATGTTGAGCTCCAAATTTCATTTCCATTTTTATCATAAACCTTGATTAAAATGTTATCACCTTGCACAAGATCGCTCCTATCTATATATCCGGTAACATACACATTCCCTGAATCATCTACTGCAATATCGCTACCTTTATCCTCTTTATTGCCTGCAGAATTGTATGTTAAAGTCCATATTTCATAACCATCGCTGTTATATTTTCTTATCCATACATTTAAAGCTTGGCTCAGATCCGATCTGTCTATATATCCGACGACATATACATTGCCACTTCCATCAACCGCAATGCCGTTACCTTCATCATCATTATTACCTGGCGAGCTATAGGTTGAAGTCCAAACTTCATAACCGTTGTTATCATACTTTCTTACCCATATATTATTATTTTCAAAAGTGGTACCGTTATCCTCATATCCGGTAACATACACATTACCCGAAGCATCTACTGCAATATCGCTACCTTTATCATTTTTATTGCCTGCAGAATTGTATGTTGAGGTCCATACTTTATATCCAGTAGAATTATATTTCCTCGTCCAGATATTAAAACCTTGACCCAAATCGCTTCTATATTCAAATCCGGTAATATAGACATTTCCTGAAGAATCAACTGCTATCCCAGTTGCCTTATCTAGGCCATTATTCGGAGAATCGTATGTTGAGGTCCATATTTTATATCCATTGCTGTCATATTTTCTTGTCCAGATATTATAAGATTGTACAAGATCAGTTCTATTTTCATATCCAGTAACATATACATTTCCGGTAGTATCTACCGCGATGCCATTTCCAGAATCATTATTGTTACTTGGTGAATTGTATGTCGAAGTCCAAACTTCATATCCATTGCTGTCATATTTTCTTGTCCAGATATTATTAGATTGCCCAAGATCAGCTCTATTTTCATATCCGGTAACATACACATTCCCTGAACCATCTACTGCGACACTATTCCCAATATCACATCTATTATTTGGAGAATTGTATGTTGAAGTCCAAATTACATAGTCATCCGAAAATGTATTCATACCGATCAGCATGAACCCTATTACCATTAAAAGCATAAAATAAATTTTCTTCATATCAAAAACCTCCTTCACCTATTTTTACATATTTAAAAATAGCAATCTACTCAAGATTGATCCGAACTTAATGATTGTATTTTTATATTAAAATGCCTCCCTTAAAATGAGACAAAAAAAAATTTCAACACTTTATCTATTGTTAGCATATCATTTTTCACACTTTTCTCCAAACATTTTTCTTTAAAAATTCAAAGAATAAATTTGTTTTTCAATTATCCTTTAGATTAGTAATTCATTAATTGCCTAATTATTTTA
>CAYVPX010000244.1:0-2075 GCA_964453935.1 uncultured bacterium
GTTTAATTATCAAATATTTTTAAAAAAAGTCATTTATTTGTCTTTGGAAAATAAAAAATCATATTATTGTCTAATTTTACCCTATTTTTTAAAGGAGTATCGCTTCTTATAAAAGAATTTGTTAATTTTAATTTAATTTTATCGATTTTATTTTCATTTATATTTAAATAAACATTCTTACCGCTTAATATTCCACCTTTAAAAGAGCAATTTGAAACTAAAATACGACTATTCTCAGATTGCAATGTGATCTTATCCGTTTTTAAGGAAGTAATATTTAAAAAACCGTTCATAAAAGAAAATTTCAAGGTATCAAATGAACAATCCAGAATTTTTGCATAGAGATTATCACCTTTTCCATTAATGGTCTTTATTGATGTTTGATTGAATATTAAATGTGTAGTTGACAGATTACTTGTCAGATTGGTAAAATTGCAATTATTATACTCAATAGATGAGTTATTGCTGATAATATTAATATTATTTACATTAGTAATATCTTGTATGGTTACAAAAATATTATTGCATTGTAAAAGAATATTACCTCCTGTGAGACCGGTCAGAGTGATATTACTATTATCAGAATAGATATTAACATTTGTATTTTTACCGATATTTCCTGATATTTCTTCAATTATACCATCTTTTTTGGATGTAATGGTTAACGTTGTATTTTCTTTTTTTAAAGAAAAAGTGTTATCTTTTTTATTCCAATATGTAATATTAAGAACTTTTGCACCTGTTTCCGAATGATTTAATTTAATAGTGGTCAGGGTAGAATTTATATTGATCTCATTAATGTTTTTTAGCTTAACCGTTTCAATAGTCCTTTCCCTCATAAGATTACCATTATGGTAAAGGAAAGCAGTATTTTTATTTACTTTATGAGCTCTATATAATTTGATACCAAAAAACAAAATAAGAACAATTAAAATAATAACAATGACCCAAACAAATAATTTTTTCATTAATTTCCTCCTAAAATGTCATGTAAGTGTAAAATACCCACAACTCTATTTTCACTTATTACCGGTAAAACAGTGATCTTTCTTTTTTCCATAAGTTCAAGCCCGTCCTTGGCGAGCATATTTTTGTCTATAAAAAATGGGTCCGCCGTCATTATATCCTTTGTTTTTAAATCAAAAGCCTGCTTACCATATTTCTCAAATGTTCTTCTTAAATCACCGTCGGTTATTACGCCGAGTAATTCGGATTTATCGTTTACTGCAATACCTGCACCTAATCTATGTGATGAAACAATATACAATATATCTTTCATATGTGTTTGCGGTAAGATTAAAGGAATGCTATTGCCGGTATGCATCAGTCGTTCAATCTTTTCATTCAACAATAGCCCAAGACTTCCACCAGGGTGAAGTTTTGCAAAATCCTCAGATTTAAAATTTGATAATTTCGCACAGGTCAATGCTAATCCGTCACCAAAAGCAAGCATTAATGTAGATGAGATGGAAGGGATGAACGGATAAATGGAAACCTCGGTTTTCGCAGGAAGAAGTATTGGAATTGTGGCTTTTCTATAAAGTTGGGAGTCCTTATTTCCTGTAATACCAATTACCGGAACATTTAAAAATGAACATCGATGGTACAGGAACTCAAACTCTTTCTGATTTCCGCCAAAGGAGAGAATAATTAAAACATCTGTTTTGTTTATTACTCCAATATCACCATGTGCCGCATCCGCAGGATGTAAAGAAATTGCAGTCCTACCGGTTGAGGTAAAAGTTGAAGCGATCTTCATTCCTATTATACCGGATTTTCCCATGCCGCTGATAATGATCTTTCCTTTCATTTTCATGATCCGATCAATGGCTTTGTCAATATTTTTATCAAAGTTCTTTATGGAACCAAGTAATGCCCTTCCTTCTTCCGCAACAATATCATAGAATATCTTTAATTTTTCCATAATTAAAACTCCGGCACTAAAATTGATAGATTGTTATGAAGGACAGTCATATTCAAAGAATAGGTAAAATCAAGCTCGCCATCATACTCATAATAAAATCCATTTTTATTTTCCAATGTAATATTTTTTGCTTTATAGATAAAACAATTAG
>CAYVPX010000245.1:0-2061 GCA_964453935.1 uncultured bacterium
TCATCGGCAGATCCGACATTATATGCGATCCTGATAATGACCTCGGGAAATTTAGTATCCTTGTAAAGAATAACCTTTAAACCATTTTTTAAGTTATACTGTTCTAAATTCACTGCATTAACTCCTATGTAAATAAAAATAAGCAATAATAAAGCAAGAGTGGGCTTAACCAAATTTTTTAAGCGCATTTTTTAACACATTTATAATATATTCAATCTCTTCGTTTTTGATCTCGGGAAATAAGGGCAAGGAAATTATATGTTTTGCAAATTCCTCGCTTTTTGGAAGATCCTTATATTTTTTCCCATATTTCCTATTATAATATACCGGCTGCATATGCAGCGGTATGGGATAATGAATACCGGCCATAATACCTTGAGCATTCAAATATTTTAATATCTTATCCCTATTCTTTGCAACCTGTATAACATAAAGATGAAAAACATTTTCAAAACCCTTTATTTTCGGCAGGTCAAGTCCTCCAATACCTCTTAATTCTTTATTGTATATCTTTGCAAGTTCTATTCTCCTCTTTGTCCATTTCTCAATATACCTCAATTTTACATTTAAAATCGCACCTTGTATGCCGTCCATCCTCTCTCCAAGTCCGTCTATAATGTGTTCGTATTTTGTCTTCCTTCCGTGATTTCTCAGCATATACATCTTTTCATAGAGTTCATTACTTTTTGTAATAATGGCGCCCGCATCGCCGTAGGCACCGAGGTTTTTTCCGGGATAAAATGAAAAGATGGAAATATCGCCAGTTGCTCCGGCATAAACGCCCTTATCATTATGAGCAAGATGCGCCTGTGCACAATCTTCAATCAAAAAAAGTCCATGTTTTTTAGCTATCTTTTCTAATTTTGCCATATCAAGCATTTGTCCATAAATATGAACGGCAACTATTGCCTTTGTGTGTCCATCAATAACATCTTCAATTTTATCAATATCCATTTTTCCGTTATTGTCAATATCAATAAAAATCGGCTCGGCTCCTAAAAATATTAGTGGTTCTACTGTTGCAATAAATGTATTTGCGGTTGTGATAACCTTATCTCCTTTTCCAAGACCAAGAGCCATATAGGCAAGCAGTAGTGCGGATGTGCCAGAACCTACCCCTATAACATTATCAACATGCTGGATCTTTGCGAACTCTTTCTCAAAGGTCTCAACCTCTTTTCCCAAAATAAAAGAATTATCATCAATTACCCTTTGAATTGCATCATTGATCTCATCTTTTATAGTCAAATATTGCCTTTCAAGATCCACAAATTTAATCTTCATCATCTACCTCATAGGGTCTGTCTATCAAATCATACTTGCATTTTAGATCTTTTATTTCCATGATCTTCTTTGCAGGATTTCCAATATAAACCCCATAAGCATCGCAATCTTTTGTCACAACACTGCCGGCACCGATCAAAGCCCACTTTCCAATAGTAATGTCAGGCAATAGCGTAGCATTTGCACCGATCTTGGCATTCTCTTCAATAATAGGTCCTTTCAAACATTCCTTCACCTTTGGGCAAAGAGGATGGAAAGCATTGGTAAACACCGCATTGGGACCGATCCAACATTTCTTTTTTAATACAGAAAATTCGGGTATGAAAACATTGGAGTGAATTCTTACACCATCTTCGATCTTGATGTGATGTTCAATAATGGAATGTGTGCCTATTGAAACATCATTTCCAATAATATTTTCCTCGCGGATATTCACACCATTACCTGTTTGGAAATTATCGCCGATGATATTTCCCGCATAGATAACAGTATGTGAACGAATAATTGCATTTTTACCAATAATAGTTTTTAATTCACCACCTTTTTTCCCGCGTGGGGGCGTGCCAATAATGACATAATCCTCAATTATTGCACCTTCGCCTATTTCTACGTTCTTATAGATCTTGTAGTTCATAACAACCTCATTGTTTATTTTATCATATTTTTTCATTAAATAAAAATTACTTTGAACTTTGAACAAAGAATGGAATAACCACTGAGGACACAGAGGACACAGAGTTTAAAGAAAATCCAATAAATCCTTTGAACTTTGAACCT
>CAYVPX010000246.1:0-1975 GCA_964453935.1 uncultured bacterium
AGCTCCAATTATTTCAGCAAATTATCATTAAAAGGATTAAAAAAATATATTGATAAATGCAAATATTATTTAAGAAATGCTCAACCGGTGAAACCAGGAGAATATAAGATCATTCTTTCTCCCATTGCCGCTGGTGTTTTTGCACATGAAAGCTTCGGACATAAAAGTGAATCGGATTTCATGATCGGTGATGAGAAGATGAAAGAGGAATGGGTCATTGGTAAAAAGGTCGGCTCATCCCGTTTATCTATTGTGGATCAAGGAAATATTAAGGGTATCGGCTATGTGCCTTTTGATGATGAAGGTACCAAAGCGAAAAAGACCTATTTAATAAGGAAGGGAATTTTAGCCGGTCGATTGCATAATGTTTACACAGCAGAGCATTTGAATGAAAAATTAACGGGAAACGGAAGAGCGGTAAATTTTCAATTTGAACCCATTGTAAGAATGACAAATACCTATATTGAAGCGGGGAAGACCACAAAAGATGAACTCTTCAAAAAGGTAAAAAAGGGTATTTATATTGATACCATTAAACATGGTTCCGGTCTTTCAACATTTACCATTGCTCCATCATTGGCGTATTATATCAAGGATGGAAAGATTGATAAACCGGTAAATATTTCCGTTGTAACCGGTAATGTATTTAAAACGCTGTCATTGATGGAGGATGTCTCAAATAAAAAAGAGATACAATCCGTTGTTTTAGGCGGCTGCGGTAAGGGTAAGCAATATCCTCTGCCTGTTGGTGTTGGCGGTCCCTTTGTGCTTGTTAAAAAATTACATGTTCAATAGGAGAGTAAAATGACTAAAGAGATATATAAAGAAAAGACACAAGAATTCAGCGTGAAGGTCGTTAACAGTTCGGTTAATTCCATTCGGGAAAAAGAGATACAAAAGCTTGGTGTTCGCATTTATAAGGATAATAAATTGGGAATAGCAGGTACACTGGGAAATGAGAAGATCGATAAATTAGTTGAACAGGCGAAACAAGCATTGAAATATAAGATCCCTTATCCCTATGAAGCAAGTAAAAATCTGAAAATGGAAATAAATGAAAATAAATTTAATATGTCAAAAGAAAAAATAGTCCTTGAGGTAGAAGAGCTCCTGGAGTATTTAAGGGAACATCACAATGATTTTATTTTTTCAGGTGATGAAAAATTGATAAAAGGGGGTACATCATTAAAAAATGATAAACAGTTAAATTTAAAGTATTCCGAAAGTATTATTTCTATCAGCTTGCTAATAAAGGAAAAAGCATCGGCAAATCTTATTGACGGCTGGGCCGGATATGCGGGAAGAAAATACAATAGAAAAAAAGTATTTTCCTTTTTCGATGAATTTTGTAATACCTATAATAACAAGGTGGATATAAAAAAGGGCAAGAGATATCCTGTAATTTTTGTAGGATCCCAGGAGATTATTTTTCAGAAATTGATTTCAGACCTTAATGGCATGCTTTACGGTACAAAAGCATCTCTGTTAAAGGATAAACTTGGAGAAAAAGTTTTTTCCGATAACTTTACACTATATCACTCATTAAATCCCAAAGAGCATTTTACCCCGTTTTTTGATATGGAGGGTGTGGTAAACAAGGGTTTTAAATATAAATTGATAGATAAGGGGGTCTTTAGATCACCCTATACCGACAAGAAAACATCAACAATGTTCAACTTACCCTTAACTGGAAGTGCTACCGGTTCTTATGACGGCATGCCGTCTTTGGGCAACATTAATTTTGAAATAAAACCTTCAAAGAGGACATTAAAAGAACTTATTGGTGGAAATAAAGCCATATTCGTTGTTATCGCTTCCGGTGGTGATTTTACGCCTGAAGGAAATTTCTCATATCCTTTACAGCTTTCATTTTTATATGAGAACGGGAAACTGGTGGGAAAATTACCGGAACTTAATATTTCATCAAATGTTTTTGATATGTTCGGCAAGGATTTCAGAGGTGTTTCAAAGGACA
>CAYVPX010000247.1:0-1956 GCA_964453935.1 uncultured bacterium
CTGGTGTAGTAGCAGGTCTCGTTAATATTGCAACAAGCGAAGCAGATACTACAATGCTCGTTAAAAATGGTGAAACTGCTGTTATAGGTGGACTTGTTGAATACCGAAAAACACATACAAATGCTTTTATTCCAATCTTGGGAAAAATTCCACTAATAGGATTGTTATTTAAAAATAAAGCAGAAGCATTGAATAAAGGTGAAATAATTATTTTTGTCACTCCAAAGATCGTTGAGTAGGAGCTTATATGGGTGTATTTTTATATAAATATAAAACAAAAACAGGGAAAAAAAGAGCTGGTGAGATTACTGCCGACTCAATTGATGAAGCAAGAGCAAGATTTAATAGACCAAATATTTTACCGGAATCAATAAAAGTTCAAGAAAAAACAGCTTTAAATGCCGGTATTAATTTACCCACCTTCGAGGTTGTTACAACACACGATATTGCAGTTTTCACAAGACAATTTGCAGTATTGCTTGATGCCAGTATTGATCTTACGAAATCATTTGATATTCTTGCAAGAGAGATGGAAAATCAAAAATTCAAAAAGATATTAATGGAAATTAAGAGTAAGGTTGAATCAGGTACTTCTCTTTCACAAGCGTTAGGTGCTTTTCCCAAACTTTTTGATAGCCTATTTACAAATATGGTTTCTGCCGGTGAATCTTCTGGTAAGCTGCCGCTGGTCTTTTTACGTTTATCCGAATATATTGAAAAATCTGAACAAATAAAGGGTAAGGTAAAGAGTGCGATGACATATCCTACGGTCATTTCCATCGTTGCAGTTGTAATGGTTTGGTTCATGCTTGTCAAGGTCATACCAACCTTTGAAACTATGTTCGCTGACATGAACGCCAAGCTTCCGGGACCAACGCAATTTCTTATAGATACAAGTCATTACCTGCAAAAGTCAGGGTGGGTTATATTATTAATAATTGGTATTATAATTGCGATACACGTTTTCCTAAAGAAAAAAAGTCAGAAATATGTCTGGATATTAAATTTCCTTGCATTGAAAGCTCCAATTTTAGGAAACTTAACCAAAAAAACAGCTATTGCTCGTTTTGCCAGGACATTATCCACCTTGCTTGATTCCGGTGTTCATCTTCCTGAAGCATTATACATCAGTTCGAAAACAACAGGGAATTTACTTTATGAAGAGGCTATTATTGAGGCAAAGGATGCAGTTACTTCCGGACAAACATTAACCATGCCCCTTAAAGAAGCAAAGATATTTCCCGGAATGGTTCTGCAAATGATAGATGCAGGTCAGGAATCAGGTAAGACCTCTGTTCTACTGGCAAAGGTCGCTGATTTTTATGAAGAAGAAGTAGACACAGCAGTCGACGGTTTAATGTCTGCACTGGAACCGTTAATCATGGTGGTGATTGGCGGTATATTAGGTTTTATCATTATTGCCATGTTTATGCCTATTCTTACCATGTCTTCGGCAATGGGCTCGTAAATAATAGAAAAGCTTAAGAACTATTTAACTCTTATATGTTTAACAATCTTAGTAATATTTCCATTTTATTGTAAACCTTTTTTGTTCTTATTAATTTCATTTATTCTGGTGGTATTAAACTTAGAAAGTATCGTAAAAAGAAAACTTAACATTTCCTTGATCTTGTACATATTTCTCATTATCATAAATTTTTTATATACTTCTAATAAAGAAGAGGCACTTACATATGCCTACATTTTTCTCTTTGCTATCTTTATTTTTCAGGTAATTCCTAATATTAATACAGTTGCCTTAGAAAAATTATTTTTTTTTGGCGGGATATTTCTTTTATTTTATGGTGTCATTCAGCGATTCATTATATATCCTCATTTGCTTACCGTGTTAAGTCCAATTGCTAATAAATCTCCTTGGGTCGAAAAATATATTCATTATATAAATAATTTTAAAGTATTAGGATTTTATAGATCTCCGAATATATTCGCTATTAT
>CAYVPX010000248.1:0-1945 GCA_964453935.1 uncultured bacterium
GCATTAGGACAGGCAACGATCGAAAGCACCGACAATAGCTTGGCTCTTTATATAAATCCTTCAAGATTGGAAGAGATTGTAAATTGGGATGTTCATGTAGGGTATTCACAATGGTTATTAGATACCTCATATCAATATTTTAGTGTTGCCAAAAGAATGGGCGACAGAAAAGGGGTTTTTGCCTTGGGAGTGAAAAATGTAAATTATGGGACATTTACCTATACGAAACCTTGGGGATATAGTGTTGACCCGGCAGAAGACGGAAACACCTTTACAGGTGGTTCGACCATGGTAAGCATGGCTTATGGCAAGCAGCTGACAAAGAATTTTGCTTTTGGCGTTACGGTAAATTATGCTATGGAAACATTAGAAGATTATACTGTTGATACTGCTTTTGCAAATCTTGGATTTTCATATGAAAATAAAGAATTTTTAAAAGGATTAAGAATTGGATTTACTGCTGAAAATTTTGGAACAAGAGTAAAATATTTTGATACTGATGATAGTGATCCTTATACATTGCCAATAGTTATGAGATATGCCTTACGCTGGAATTTCTTTCAATCTAAAAATAAGAAGCATAAAGTAATATTTGAAGCAAATGCTTCTCAGTTTAAGGATGAAAATATGTTTGGTACGCTTGGTATTACCTATACATTTAATTCCTTTCTCTCATTGTATGGGTCATATACTACCAATCCTTCATATAGCCCTTTTGCTACCGGCTTTAGAATTAAACCGGCGATTGGAAGCAGAATGCTATGGGATCTTAGTTTTGCGTATTCAATGACAAACAATTTTGGTGGAAAAATGGTTTTTGATCTGGGAGTTATGCTTTTTTAATTCCTAATGTCAGATAAGCTTGAATCATTTATAAATTATCTTTTAACATCAAGTATAAATGTAACGTCATATAAGACAAAAAGGGAGATAGTTCAAAATTTAATTAAACCATCTGTTTTTCTTAAACAATTTATTACAAGCAATGTGAATGATATTTTAGATGCTGGTACCGGTGGCGGAATTCCCGGCATACCGCTTTCATTAAATTTCCCCAATAAAAATTTTATTCTGCTCGATGCGAGAAAAAGGAAAATGGATTATTTGAAAGCATTTTGTTTAAAGGAAGGGCTTTCAAATGTAAAATGTATACATGGTAGAATTGAGAAACATAAAGGTATTTATGATCTGATACTGACCCGAGCATTGGGAAAACCTCAAAAGATACTTGTACACTTTGAAAAACTTTTAAAAAAAGGGAAACTTTTAATTATTCAAACATCGCCTAATATAGAAAATATTCCCCAAAGTAAATTACTAAAATTAAAAGAGAAAATAACCTTTGAAAATATTTTAAATATTGTATATGAAAGACAATAAAATACTTTATTTTGTCTCTACAAATAATAGTAAATTTAAAGAGATCTCAGCAATATTGAAAGAGGAAAATGAGATCATAGTAAGGCAGAAAAACCTGGAAATTCCCGAACCTAAGACCAAAACACTTGAAGAAATTTCACGATACAAAGCAAATTATGCATTTAAAATATTAAAGAGACCTTTGCTCGTAGATGATACCGGGATAATTTTTGAGTATTATAAAAATTTTCCAGGACCTATTTCAAAGCTTTTTTTTAATATGGTTGGTTTTGACGGTATCTTAAAAATTATGAAGGATACAAATAGGAAAGTTTTTTATAAAAGCGTAATAACCTATACAGAAAATGGAGTTGATTTTTTTACTTTTATAGGTAAATATAAAGGTACTCTTGCAAAATCTCCATCAAAAAGATTTAATAAATATTTTCCATACGATTCTATTTTCATTCCAAAAGGAGGAAAATATCCTCGTGTTGAAGAAAATATAGATGAACAAATAAAGAATTCCCACCGAAGAGTGGCGTTAAAGAAATTTGTACAATGGCTTGAAAACAATTAACAGTTG
>CAYVPX010000249.1:0-1878 GCA_964453935.1 uncultured bacterium
TTAAGGTTTCTGTTATTATCCCATGCAGAAATGAAGCTCAATATATTGGGCATTGTCTTGATTCTGTTTTGAAGAATGATTATCCTTATAATGAATTGGAGATACTTGTAATAGATGGGGAAAGTGAAGATATAACAGAGAAAATTGTCAGGGGGTATTCTAATAAATTCCCTTTTATTAAATTACTTGAAAATCCTAAAAAAATTGTTCCGTTTGCATTAAATATAGGAATTCGACATGCTAAAGGAGAGGTTATTATAAGAATGGATGCACATGCCCAATATCCCGTTAATTATATTTCAACATTGGTTTATTATCTTGAGTATCTTAAGTGCGACAATGTCGGAGGTTTGTGGGAGACCCTCCCCGGAGCGAATTCACGCATTGCCAAAACTATAGCGAAAGCCACTTCCCTTCCCTTCGGGATTGGAAATGCATGGTATAGAATCGGGACAAATAAAATAAGGCAGGTAGATACAGTTCCATTCGGTTGTTTCCATCGTGATCTGTTCAGAAAAATCGGGATGTTTGATGAAGAGTTAGTCAGGAACCAGGATGATGAATTTAATGCAAGAATTATTAAACATGGCGGTAAAATTTATTTAATCCCCTCAATTAAGATTGGCTATTATGCTCGAGAAAGTATAGGTAAAATGGCAAAAATGTTTTTTCAATATGGTTTTTATAAACCTCTGGTAAATTTAAAAATTGGAAAACCGGCAACTGTGCGGCAGTTAGTTCCGTTTTTCTTTGTAATGTACCTTGTTTTTGCAGCTGTTTTTACTGTGATCGTGCCCTCTTCCGCGGTCAAAGCCTTTGGATTATTTTTTTTATATTTGATTATAAGTGAACTCTATTCAATTCGGATATCTTTAAAAGAGAAAGAAATGACTTTTTTATTTCTTCTGCCTCTTGTATTCCTGCTTATACATTTAAGCTATGGATTAGGGTATATTGCGGGAATTTTTCGGTTTTTTTCAAAATCATAAAACGATTCATCTCCCCTTGTTCAAAATGTCAGAAGTTGATAATATAATACGCCGCTATGAAAGAAGGGAAACAAATGTTCTGAATCAAGTGGATATTGAAAGTGATAAATTTGAAATATATAAAAATAAGGAAAGGGAATTTTATTATGCAAAAATTTTACATAATTTATTCGGCAGTTCATTATCAGATTGTTCAGTGCTTGAAATAGGGGCAGGCGAGGGGAAGAATATCAGTTTTTTTAAGCAAATTGGAATCCCTTCAAAAAACATCTGGGCGAATGAGATAATATCCGGTAGAATAAAAAAATTAAAAAAGGCACACCCCGATATACATTTATTGAAAGGGAATGCTTTAGATATTCAAGAGACAGGTCCATTTGATATTATTATGCAGTCTCTTGTATTTACTTCTATTTTGGATCAGTCTTTCAGAAATGAACTTGCAAATAAAATTTTTGAATTACTTAAACCAAACGGGCTAATATTATGGTATGATTTTGTATATAATAATCCAAAGAATCCTGATGTAAAAAAAGTGAGCAGGAAAGAAATCAGATCACTTTTCCCCAATGCATCTATTTCTTTTTACCGGGTCACTCTTGCTCCTCCGATTGGAAGACGGATAGGAAAATTATACAATATAATTAATTTTATAGCCCCATTTCTTCGCACACACATAATAGCAGTTATTAAAAAGTCATAAATTTAAATTTATTTATTTTCAGCTTTTATCAGATATTTGCAGTAACTTTTGGTTCGTCATTTGGGATAAGTTTAACTGACGCTTTATTGATATGTTTGCAAAAACACTGTTTGATTTTTTTGGTTCATTCCTTTTGATGATTTTACTATCTCCCGTTTTTCTTTTGATTAGTATCTTTATTTTTTT
>CAYVPX010000250.1:0-1870 GCA_964453935.1 uncultured bacterium
GTTTGGACGCACAGCCGCTGCTGCAGATCTCGAACATCAATATTCCCAAGATCCTACATATTAATATTTATCCAAATTACCTGTATATAATATATTAAATCTATTTATCTTTTTTTGATACTTGCAATTTATTAATTATTTTACCTTTTTTATTTAGATTATTATAAATTTACCTATACATCGCAAAAAGCGAAATAATGCAAAATAAACACAAGCATTTAATATACAGCATGGGTTATTATAAATTGAAATAGCTACTATTATATCCTTTGGCTCTTGAACTTTCGAATTGCAACTATGTTTTAACCGTGAACTTTTAGCTTTTGGCTGATCTATGGCACCCCGGAGAGGATTCGAACCTCCGACCTACGGATTAGGAATCCGTTGCTCTATCCTCTGAGCTACCGGGGTACTTTTAATTAATTAATATTCTATTATAGTAAATATTTTTAAATTGTCAAGTATTTCTCTGGCTTTTAAAAATTTTAATTCAATTAGGAAAAGTGCACCTACACTGATACCACCATTTTTCTTAATAAGATCATCTACTGCTTTTACAGTTCCACCAGTTGCCAAAAGGTCATCAATTATTAGGAACTTATCTCCTTGTTTAATTGAATCCTTGTGCATTTCCAATGTATCAGTACCATATTCAAGTTCATATGTAACTGATACCTTTTCAGCCGGTAATTTACCTTTTTTCCTAACTAAAATAAGGGGTTTCTCCATAAGATAAGAAAGAACACTACCAAATATAAATCCTCTAGATTCAATAGCGGCGATCTTATCAAATTTCAAACCCTTTACTGCATCTTGCATAGCATCGATGGCAATCTTAAAACCTCCTACATCCTTTAAAAGAGTGGTTATATCTTTAAAGATAATACCCTCTTTCGGAAAATTCGGAACATCTCTGATCAATCCTTTTAAATCACTCATTATCAACTCCTTTTGTTTAAAATATTCACTTCTTATTATTTCAAGACCTTTTTTTATTAATTGTCTTACCCTCTCCTTCGATAATCTCATAATATTACCAATTTCATCAAGTGTAGCAGTACTCTGATTGTCAATACCGAAACGAAGGGTTAATGCTTGTGCATATCTTGGGTTTAGTTTTTTCAAAAATCTTTTTATTAGATCCAATCTATCTTCCTTATATTTTTTAGTAATTTCTTCCAAATAATCGGTATTATCTAAAACAGTGATAAATTCATCCCCATCATTATCAAATTTAAAATCAGTTGAAAACTCAGAACGCAATGTCTCTAATTTTTTAGAGAATTCGTTTTCCGTCATATTAAAATATTTAGCGATCTCTTTGGAATTTGGTTTTCTTCTATGTTCTTGGTAAAATTTTCTCTCAAACATTATTAATTTTACCTTCATATTGACTAAATAAACAGGCGTATGAACAATACTCTTATTGTTTGCTAAAAAACTTTTTATTGTGGTATCGATCCACATATAAGCATATGTAGAAAATTTAAAACTTAAATCTGGCTTAAAATGATCAATCGCCTTCATTAAACCTTCGTTCCCTTCGGAGATCAAATCCAGTTTACTTCGATTGAAGCGGAAATAATGCTTGGCTATGTTGACAACCAGCCTTTGATTATGAAGCATTATTTTCTTTCTTATTGTATGGTCTTTATTTTTTATATATTTATAGAACAGTTCCCTTTCTTCTTCTGGGCTAAGTGGAGGATAATTTCTCAGATCGGTTAAAAAAATCTTAAGTATTTTATCTTCAATTGCTTCCATTTTGCACCAATGGTAAAAATAGCAGCGGATTTAAAGGCTGCTTTCCTTTTCTGATCTCAAAATGCAATATATTCCCACTCAATGTTCCAAGAATAATTCCCGGATT
>CAYVPX010000251.1:0-1870 GCA_964453935.1 uncultured bacterium
AAGGAAATTGGGTGCACGTGTTGATGTAACGACCGATCTTGAAGAAGAAGCAATTGTTCCTATTCTGCCTATGTTGAGACAAGACATTGCTATGGCAATGGCTGAAGCAAAGGAAAATATTACCATTAATGGACAATTTTCCGGGACTATTGATACCGGTCTCGTAGCGGCATCTCAGGAAATGAGCTTTGATGGTTATCGAGTTTCCTTGCAATCCGGTGCTATGGTAGATGCAAGTGATGGTACATTTACCTATGAAATGGCAAAAGCATTGATCCTTGATATGGGTAAATATGGAATTGATCCCAAAAAGCTGGCTTGGGTTGTTTCGCCTTCGGTTTATGCACAAATGACCAACCTAAGTGAATTAACCACGATTGATAAATTTGGGCCCAATGCAGTTCTTATTAAGGGTCAAATTGCATCTCTTCGTGGAATTCCTGTAATCCTGTCTGAATATGTTCCTACCAACGAAAGCGCTGGTGGGACTATAACAGGTACAATTGTAACAGATCGAACTGAGGCTTTGTTAGTGTACAAACCGGGATGGAAATATGGAAATTATCGTGGTGCTACTTTGAAGACTCAGGAAAATATCATCGGTGATTATACGACTCTGGTTTCAACATTGAAAATGGCTTTTTCTGCTTTATATGGAACTGCCAGTGAAATGATTGTTGGCGCAGTTTATAATTTACCGTCATAATTGTAATAAGGGAGGGGTGAAAATCCCTTCCTTTTAATTTTTAAATAGGAGAGAATTATGATTACATTAATTATGGTATTACATAATGAAGAAAAATATCTTGAGAGGGCATTAAAATCATCTCTGAAGTTTGTAGATTCTTGTGTATTTATAGACCAAGAATCAACAGACAGCACTCTTGGGATTCTGAGATCAGTAAGAAAGAACAAATTAATTATTAGACGTTCTTTCAAAGGCAATGCTGATCCTGATAGAAATTTTGCCTATTCATTTGGTAAAAATTGGGTTCTAGCCCTTGATGCAGATGAGATTCTACCTCAAAAAACTGGATATAAATTAAGACAACTTGAGTCTCAAAATAGATATGATATTTTTTGGTTCAATTTTAAAAACCTTATCAATAAAGTAGACATCAGACCCATTCTTGGATCTGATCCCCACCCAAGATTTTTCCGACCGAATTCCATTAATTGGCCTGCCGAAGCCCATACCTTCCCTCAATTAAAAACTCCAAGAGTTGCTTGGAGCAATCTCGAAATTATTCACGATAGAGAATTTAATGAACTTGTAAAAAGAAACCGGGAACGTGCAAAATTTATAACTCCCGATAAAGTAAGGATGCAAGAAGTTTTTCTTGAAAAAGTCAAACAATTCATAGGATCTCAAATTGAAACAGACCCCAAAAAAGCAAGAATTTTTAAGATAGATGGAGAAACCAAATGAATAATCTAGAAGAAATTGTATTGAAAAATCAGAGAAATATTAAATATAAAAAAACAATTCTGATACTCAGATATGGGGGAATTGGCGATGCTATTTTTCTTACTCCTGTTTTTAGAGAATTTAAGAAAAAAGGATGGAAAGTGCATTTTGCTATTAGGGATCAAATATCAGAACTTTTTAAATATGATAAATACATTGATAAATTATTACCAACTAAAAGGATTCTCCCTTATGGAATTGATTCAGTATGGGATGAGGAACTAAAAGTATGGGGATCTGTAGAATCCATCAAACCTGATTATGAACTTGTGATTGATTATAAGAATTCAATTGAAAATAACTCATTGTATCCTAATTTACCTTATGGATCTTGGGTTAGAACTCAAAATTCAAATTATGTGAATATTTACGATCTTTCATTAGGATGGGCTAATATAGATC
>CAYVPX010000252.1:0-1869 GCA_964453935.1 uncultured bacterium
CCGAGTTTTTCCGTGATAGTTAGAACTTCATCACGAAAATTTAATATCAAATTATTGTAAGATTCACTTCCCCGTTCAAGATCTTTAAGAAAAAAATCTTTATAGTATTTCCAATTATCGAAACCAATAATTTCCGGTATCTCATACTTTTGATAAGATTGGATTATACTGCTTTCATCTATATCATTATAGAATTTTCCACCTATAAAATGTATATTGGCATTTTTAATAATTTTTTGTATAATCTTTGCATATTTCCCAATTTCGAAAGTTACACCGTCAATCGAATAATTAAAGGTTATGAATGCAATACCTTTTGAAATATGCTTCTTGAATTTATCAAACTCATTAATCTTAAATGTACTTGTTGCCGAGATATTTTTATTTTCTTTTATCTTATCAATATAGGATCCCAAGTCAAACCATGTCTCTATCTTCTGCGATTTAAGTACCGATATAACTTCTTTTATATTCATTATTTTTTATCTATCCTATATGGCGGCATATTCGGGATTTTTATTTTTACAATTTCATTCGTAACCAATTCAGTTAATTTTTTTTCTAATATATCAAAAGAAAAATATTTTTTGGCTAATTTAAAATTATACTCTGTAATTTCCTTTCTTAATTTATCATTATGGATTATCTCACTAATCTCGCTTACAGCTTTATCTGTTAAAACATTGTCTTCAATCATTACCGTTTTAAAACCCTTAGAGCCTATATCAGTCCAAAATACCGGTTTGTAATTATTCACAAAAATGGGACGTTTCGCCAGTACGGCTTCAACAAATGCATTTCCGAATCCTTCATATTTGCTAAAATATGTACAAGCTCTTGCATTTGCATAAGCATCGGATAAAGAATATATTTTTTCACCGCCGGAAGTTTTTCCTCTTTTACTAAGGATCTTATTGTGGGAAAAAAATACTCTATTCTTGAGCCCTTTATCCTTTACAATCTTTACAAGTTCGCGATAGTAGCCATATCTTTCATCATCAGCATAGCTTCCGGTTATTACCAATTTGACCTTCTTATCTTTGATCCGATCAATAAGTTCTATTGCAGTCTCAATTCCTTTTCGTCTTACAATTCTCGTGGCTTGAAAGATAGGAATATCACCTTTTTGCAATCCGATATCAGAAAGCATATTTCTATTATATTCATCTATTTCTGCATAGGGCTTATTGAAATCCATTACATTTGGAACAAGAACCGATTCAATACCAAATTTTTTACTTAATGTATCTTTTGAATATTTATTTATTACTGCATGTTTGACATTCGGTGCAATAAGCGGAAATGTACCATGAACCAGATCATTTACTTCTTTAAATGGTGATCTATACCTGTCCCCTCTTTCCCAGAAGAAATCATGGTCATGACACAAAACCTTAATATTCGTATTTTTAACAATTTTTTTTATAGCCATTCCCATGGATAGGTGGGAAGGTAGGGCTGAAGCATTTTCAGAAATCATAATATCTATTCTATTGGAAACAATCCATTCAAAAATATGAATTGCTATTTTATTCGAAGCATATTCAAGTTGTTCCAAAAGCTCGTCGAGATCTTCTAATCTTGGGAGAAAAAATGCTCTCTTTTGTTCCCATTCACATTCAGGTGAAAAGAAGGAAAGCATTGGTCCAAAAGTTTCATTTTTTGGTTCTACAATATGTCTGGTGAATTGCCCGGACAAAATAAATATATTGTGTCCCATTTTTTTTAGGATTTCTATCCATTTTTCGGTCTCAAGCGCAACGCCATCAACATCCCCAATTCTTCCAATTACAATGCCAATATTCATAAAATACCTCCTCAAGCCCACAATCTTCGGAAATAGCAAATTAAAAACAAACTTTATGAATT
>CAYVPX010000253.1:0-1858 GCA_964453935.1 uncultured bacterium
TCCGACTTCCCCCTTAATAAAGGGGGATTAAGGGGGTTGTAAGATACAGATGAAACGAAAAGAAATGGATAAAAATGATAATAAAAGAATGAAAAGGGGGATTGAGGGGGTTGTAGAATTAGATGATAAAAATTTAAAGAATAATAAACACACCCCTTAATCCCCTCTTAATAGAGGGGAAACAAGGGCTGGAAAAATATGAATAAAATTGCATGCAAATGAAGAATACATATTTTGATTTAATAGAACAAAGTTATTACTTTCCGCAGGATGGTTTTGACTTAAGTAATGGTAATCTGACTTTTCATGGCGTATCATTAAAACACCTGATTGAAAAACATGGAACACCTTTCCGGTTCATCTACTTACCTAAAATTGGTGAACAAATAAAAAAAGCAAGAAATTTATTCAACCGGGTTATTAAAAATAATGCGTATAAGGGCAAATACAACTTTTGCTATTGTACAAAGTGTAACCATTTTTATCATGTAATTAACGAAGCGGTAAAACATAATGTTGATTTAGAAACATCTTCGTCATTCGATATCGACCTGATACTATCGCTTTTCGAAAAGGGAAAAATATCAAAAGATATAAAAATCATTCATAATGGATATAAAACAGATGATTATCTGAGAAAGATATTAGAGCTACAGACGATGGGCTTTGAAAATTCAATTATTGTGCTTGATAGCATCAATGAGTATTTTAAGCTATTAAAAATTAAAACCAAACATGTTATCAAAATAGGAATTCGTATGGCAATAAACGAAGAAGCTCAATCTGCCTATTACACCTCTCGTTTGGGAATACCTCACACCGAAATAGTTGATTTCTTTAAAGAAAATATCAGAGACAACGAAAAGGTAGAACTTAAAATGTTACATTTTTTTGTTGATTCAGGAATAAAAGACACACCATACTACTGGGGCGAATTTCAAAAGGCATTAAAATTATATGTTGAATTGAAAAAAGAAAGCAAAAACTTAGATGCTTTCAATTTGGGAGGAGGTTTTCCTATTCGTAATCATCTGGGCTTTGAGTACAATTACGAATACATGATAAATGAAATTGTAACGAATATCAAAACAGCTTGTACCGACCATAATATACCGGAACCGGATATTTATACCGAGTTTGGAAAATATACAGTAGGAGAATCGGGAGCAATAATTTTTCAGGTATTGGAACAAAAACAACAAAACGATAATGAAACATGGTATATAATTGACAATAGTTTAATGAATACCATACCCGATGCATGGTCTATTCAGGAAAAATTCATTTTATTGCCTATCAATAAATGGAATAATGAATATGGGCGAGTTAATATTGGCGGTATAAGTTGTGACCATTCGGATTATTACAACTCAGAAGATTTAAATCAGGAAGTGTTACTGCCTTTATATAATAAAAAAGATAAAGAGCCATTGTATCTTGGCTTTTTTCACACAGGAGCATATCAAGATGCTGTAAGTGGCTATGGCGGAATTAAACATTGCTTAATTCCATCACCAAAACATGTTATTATTGATAGAGACGAACAAGGGAATATTATTGACACCGTTTATCGTGAGGAACAATCTGCTAATGAAATGTTTAAAATATTAGGATATGATGAGAAATAATTTAATGTCAGGTAAAAACACCTGACAGAGGTTAGAGACCGATTCCGAGGTTTACAAAAAATGGATTCATATTTTACCCCCTATTCTTGAAAAAAGTAATCCTAAAAATGTTTACAGAGAAGTTTATAGCAAAACACATAACTTATTGTAAAATAAGTTAATAAGATGAGAATTATAGCTGCCTTTGTCAGGTGTTTTCACCTGACAATATTCTCTACCTTTGTCAAGTG
>CAYVPX010000254.1:0-1851 GCA_964453935.1 uncultured bacterium
TAATAAAAATAAATTTATTTATTCTTAACATTTTTTACTTTTGTATCGGGATGAGAATCACTGTTTATTTTATTCAGATCACCGTGTAAAAAATAGTCAAGATTCTTTAATTCGAATTGTCTTTTATAAGGTCGTAATAATTTTTCTTTAACAATAGGATTTAATTTAGCGATCATTTTGTCATAATAAACCGTTTTAACATAATTGTATCTTTCACTAAATTTTTGAACATCTTTAACATAAATTATATTATAACCTTCCGGTGTAAGAAATGGTTCTGAATATGTTTTGGGCTTCATTTTTAACAAGTGCTTATCAAATTCCTTTGACCTCATACCGGGTTTAACCCATCCGATAAGTCCTGCACTTTCTACCCATTGGGGGTTACCCTCGGTATATTTTCTTGCCACATCAAGGAAATTTTTTCCCTGCTTTAATTCTGCATATGCTTTTTGGATCTTTTTGTAAGCGGCGAGTTTTTCATTTTCCTGACTACTTGGGAAACATTCTGTTTTTATTATATAAACGAGATATTTGTCAATATCCTGCCAATGTTTTAAATAGTATTTTTTTACCTCGCTTCGTGATGTATTGATCCTTTTCTCGACCTCAATGGTGACAAGTTTTTTAATAAGATTTACCTCTGTTCTAAATTCAAGATTCTTTTTTAATTGATCAATTTTTTGTAAAAATTCCGGATCTCTGTCATATCCGCGCTTTTTTGCAATATATACCCCGATCTTTTGATCCATTATTTTGTTTACCAGGTTTTCTAATTCTACTTTATTTGTTAATATTTCACTTTTCCTTCCTGAATAAAACAGCTCGAGCCATAGATAGAGATCTTTTACCGTAACAGTAATTCCTTCTTTTGTGGAGGCAATAACAATATTACCCTTAACATCATTGATGTTTGGATAATCGTCAAAATTAATATGAGTCATTTTCTCGGGAACCGCTGTCTTTGCCTTACAACCCATGAAACCGAGGAATAGAATTAAAATTAGCATAAAAAAAAGTTTTGAATATTTTTTCATTACTTACCTCCACTAAAAATATATATTTGATTTCTACCATTATTTTTTGCATTGTATAATGCCTTATCACAATATTCGATAACGGTGAAAGCATCTTCCCCATCCTTAGGAAATGAACTGATACCTCCACTTATATTAATATAAAAATCTTTTTTGTTAGAGGAAACTAATTTGGTTTTTTCAACATTTTTCCTTATCCTTTCCCCTATATTAAAAGCAACCTTTTTACTTTTGTTCACTAATATCGCCAAGAATTCTTCCCCGCCGTATCTACCCAAGATATCACTTTTTTCAAGACGTAGATTCTTTTGCAATATTTGTACAAAATTTTTCAATGTCATATCACCTGTTTGATGTCCATAGGTATCATTTACTTTCTTAAAATGATCAATATCGAACATTATCAAAGAGAATGGAACATTATTTTTTACCAATGAATCAATGTAACGTTTTAAGTAATAATGATGGTAAATCCCAGTCATTTTGTCTCTATTTGCGCTATTATAGAGAATTGCGTTCTTAATGAATATTTCAATTTGCCTGTAAAATAATGTTAATAAGGTTTCTTTCTTTAATGATAAGGGAGGAAGGTTTTCTAATTTGAAATAAAAATATTCATTTTCCCATATAAGTACAAGATTTAAATCTTGATCATTTTTTTCTGTATTGCTTCTTATCATTTTTACTTTATCCGCTCCGGTGAATATTCTAATGTTCTCTTCTGCAGAATGGATAAGTTCATCAATGTCAAGTATCTGTGATAATTCTTTTGTTATCTCAATAAAATTGTAAAGATCCCCTAATATGGGTGTAT
>CAYVPX010000255.1:0-1850 GCA_964453935.1 uncultured bacterium
AGATGAACCTAAATGTAATTTAAAACCTGTTGAATCATATTCTAATTACAATGATAAAGAAAGAGAAAATTATATGAAATATTATTATAATTATGAAGTAAAAGATCTGTTAACATGGGGAAGTAGAGATGAGGATTTTGAGGATGTAATTTATTGTAGACATAGTCCATATATAACATTTTCCCATTTCTGGGAACAGGATGCACAGGTAATTCTTAAAGCTCTTCCAGATGGAACAATAGGAGTATCGTATGATGCAATTCGGGGACGCTGGTTGAAAAAGTTGCAAAATTAAATAAAAGTTGAAAAGCTAAACAGTTCAAAAGTTCAATGTGAAAAACCAAAAAAAATACTAGATTCCGTATCCAGTACGGAATGACGAAAAGCCTTCAAGGGTCAAAGTTCCAGATGAACAACGGAGAAAAAATACTGGATTCTGAATCAAATTCAGAATGATTTTATAACCTTTCAACCTTTTTAACCTCTAACCTTCGACTTCCGACTGTATTTTGAGATCCCTGCAGGAACAAGTTCTCTTTGGATGACTGCGTCACTTTTTATTTTTGACAGAACCTCCATTTTTCTCGCCTTTTATTTTTTATTATATTTTGTTATAATAGGGTATGAATAATAAACCTCTTGCAGAATTATTAAGACCACAAAGTTTTGATGAGATGTTCGGTCAACAACATTTGGTAGGAAAAGATGCCCCTTTCAGAAAGATGGTAGAGAATGGTTCTTTTTCATCATTTATTCTCTGGGGACCACCAGGTGTTGGGAAAACTACGATTGCCAGGATAATTTCCAAAGATCCCACTATTCATTTTATTAGATTATCAGCCATTACCGAAGGTATTCCAAAATTAAGAGAAATAATGAAAAAAGAGCGTAATATTTTTACATCTGAGAAGAAATTTGTAATATTTGTTGATGAGATACACCATTTTAATAAGAAACAACAGGATTTTTTCTTGCCTTATATTGAGAGCGGTGAGGTTACGCTCATTGCAGCAACTACTGAAAATCCGTCCTTTTATCTTATAAATCCTCTTTTATCAAGATTAAATGTTTTTATTTTAAAACCACTTGAAAAGGATGATATAGTAAAAATATTGAAAAGAGCCATTGAAAAGAAGGAAGAATGGACACAAAGGGATTTTGAATTGACTGAGAAGGCATTTGATTCAATTGTTGCACTTTCAGGTTTTGATGCCCGTGTTTCATTGAAAATTCTTGAAAATGTGATCATGGGACTTGATAAAAAGATAATAGACGACAAAGATATTGGGGAATTTATTCAAATGAGCAATCTCAAATATGACAAAAAAGGGGATTATCATTACAATCTTATTTCTGCTTTGCATAAATCCCTAAGAGGTTCGGATGTCAATGCCTCGCTTTATTGGGCGGAGAGAATGCTTTTATCAGGGGAGGAACCAAGATATATTATAAGGCGTTTAATAAGATTTGCGTCTGAGGATATTGGACTTGCCGATCCCAATGCCTTGAATATTGCGAATAATGCTTTAAAAGCGTATGAATTTTTAGGGTCACCGGAGGGACATATATCCATTTTGGAAGCTGTGGTATATTTAGCCCTGTCTCCTAAGAGCAACGCCATTTATATGGCTGAAAAACGGTTAAAAGAGACCATTGAGAAGACAGGTGATCTGGAAGTTCCATTTGTTATTAGAAATGCTCCTACAGATTTAATGAAAGATGCGGGTTACGGTAAGGGTTATGAATATTCCCATGAATTCCCAGAGGGTGTCAACGGTCAAAAGTATCTCCCCGCAGAAATTATTAATGAGGAATTTTATTTTCCAACAGATAGGGGATTTGAGGACAAG
>CAYVPX010000256.1:0-1835 GCA_964453935.1 uncultured bacterium
TGTATTCTTCTTCCAAATCAAGCAGAAATACTTTTTTTTCCTTTACAATATCAATGACAAAGGAAGAGTTAATCATCTGAATTCCTTCAATTCTTGTTAATGTATTATTGACAAATTCAGCATAAGTTTTAATATCTCTGCTCACTACTTTTAATATAAAATCATTTTCGCCGGAGATTTGGTAGCACTCTACGACCTCCTCAATTTCTGCAAATTTTTTTTTAATATCAGCTACGGAACTAAGCTGGCTCAGATTCAACCCTATAGTGATGATGGCTATTATGGTATATCCAAGTTTTACAGGATCAACAACCACAGTAAAGTGGGATATTACACCTACAGATTCCAGCCTTTTAACTCTTTCAAGCGTTGCAGGTGCTGATATCCCGACTATTTTTGATAATTTTGAATTTGTTGTCTTACCGTTTTTCTGAAGCGTATTTAGAATTTTCTTGTCAATCTCATCCAATACCATTTTTTTACCTTATCCGCCCCATGGCGATTATTCAAGTAAATGCTTATATTTTTCTTTAATCAAAGGCAACAATTCTTTTAAACATCCATCAATTTTATTTAATAAATTGTCAATTTCCTCTTTTTTTATAACACAGGATAAAACAAACAACCCCCTTGGTATGGTAAAAATGCCTTTATTTAACAGATAAACATGCATAAGCTTATGGAGCTTTTCTTCCGATTCCAGCACAATTTCATGTGTGGTGACCTCTTTATTGACAAAATGCATGTTTAAAAGGGAACCGATCTGGTTGGAATGTATATTCAATGCATTATCTTTAAAAGTTTTTAAAAGACCTTTCTGAAAATACGCACCCAGTGCATTGATCTTTTCAATGGCTGCGGCATCATATTTTTTCATGGCAGCATAACCTGCCTGCATTACTGTTTCGCAACCGTTAAATGTACCTGAATGATACAACGGTTTATCCGTTTTTTCCTGGCAGTAAATGTTCATTATCTCTTCTTTGCCGCCAAATACACCAATGGGAAGCCCTCCTCCCACAACTTTGCCAACGGTTGTGATATCAGGTGTAACACCGTATAATGCCTGGCATCCTCCCTCATGCACCCTGAAGGAAAATATTTCGTCAAAAATAAGCAGGACATTGTATTTTTTAGTTATATCCCTTGCAAATTTCAGATAACCATCTTCCGGAAGAATAATTCCCCCTGCACCAAGAAAAGGTTCCATGATAACGGCTGCAAGATTATCTGCATTTTCTCTGACCGCTTTTTCCAGTCCATCACAATCGTTAAACTTCACTTCAATCATGTCCTCGGTCATTCCCTTTGGAATTCCCGCTATAATGACATTCTTTTTTGTGGATGCTGCAACGCAGTCGTGGGTGCCGTGGAAACCACCGAACATTTTTATGATTTTATCCTTTCCGGTAAAAGCCCTTGCAGTTCTTAATGCAAAAAGGGTCGCCTCGGTGCCGCTGTTGACGAATCTGACTCTGTCAAAGCCCGGCACTCTTTCGCAGAGAAGTTTTGCAAGCTTATACTGCCCCATGGTGGGGGTTGAATACTGGGAGCCTTTTTTTATTCCTTTACAGACAGCATCGGAAACATCCGGGTCACCGTGTCCTAATACAAGTGCACCGTATGCATTTGTCACGTCTAACAGCTTCTCACCATCCGGGGTAAAAACATAGGCGCCTTCACCGTATTCTATGTGAATGGGGAAAGGCTTGAAATAGCCGAGACTTCTTGTGGCTCCCCCTGGAATATACTTGATTAGTTTCTCATGATTCTGTTTTGAAATGGGAAATTTTTCCTTGTATTCATCAAATATCTTTTTTTCAATTTTTGATTCA
>CAYVPX010000257.1:0-1721 GCA_964453935.1 uncultured bacterium
GTTATTTCGTCGATCATCTCATCTAAAGAGACATTTTAAAGATTGCTATGAGGCCAATCATCCTTGTTGTGCTTTGGGAAAACCGAATAAATACCCTTTAGTTTTAATAATCTTTTAAATTCTTTATACAATTTAATTCTTTCGTTCAAACTAAAGTAATGCAGTATATCATAAGTCATTAAAAAATCAACGGAATTTTCAGTAATATCAAGGGCAAAATTATCTTTTTTATTTAAATAGTATATTATATTGGATAATCCAATATGCTTAGAATAACTCTTTATATGCTCAAAATAACTTTTATCTATATCAACTGCAATTACCTTACCTTTATCCCTTGTAATTATGCTTGCCGGAATGGTATAGTCACCTTCATTACAACCGAAATCCAATACTGTAAAATGGGGTTGTATCCCCGCCTTTTTCAAAAATTCAACGCCTTCTTTTTCAAGCCAATTCATTTCTTTAATAAGGGATCTTCTATACCAGCCCCTTTAAATCCCTTTGCTCTTAATAAACAGGATTCACATTTACCGCATGGAATATCTTCATTTTTATAGCATGACCAGGTCAATTCAAAAGGAACACTTAACTTTACACCTAATTTTACAACATCTGATTTAGAAAGTTCCATTAAGGGCGTTTCAATCTCTATGCCGTTCTTTGTACCTATTTGAAGGGCTTTGTTCATATAACCGTAGAAACCCTCTCTACAGTCAGGATAACCCGAGGAATCAGCTTCTATAGCGCCAATAAATACCTTTTCCGCCTCGAGCTTTTCTGCCCATGCAACTGCCAAACTTATTATTATACCGTTTCTAAATGGAACATATGTAGAAGGCAGCTCCCCCGCTCCCCTATCGTTAATGGATTTTTCAGTTGAATTCAGTGGAATATCACCATCACCGATAAGGGATGAGCCACCAATGGTTTTAAAAATGGCAGTATCAAGTATAAGTTTATCCTTTGCTTTGTAAAAATCCGCAAGCTTATTGAATGCTGTTTCCTCTCTTTTTTCTGTCAATTGCCCGTAATTCAAATGCATTAAGTATAATTCATAACCCTTGCTTTTTGCATAAGCAGCACATACTGCCGAATCCATTCCGCCTGAAAGCACTACAACTGCTCTTTTCATCTTTTTCTCTCCTCTCCCCAAATGAACTTATGTAATTGAAACCCCATTCGTACATTAAGGTCATTTTCAAGTATCCATTCACTAAGTTCCGCGTATTGAAGAATCCCATAAGAAGGCGTAAAATATATCTGCTCCGTTGGGAAATCATATCTTTTTAATATATCCATTGAAAACTCAAAATCCTTTTTATCGGAAATTACAAAATTTACCCAATCCTTTTTCTTCAATAATTCAATATTTTTTTCCATGAAGAAACCTTGTGATGATGGGGTTTTAATATCCATTGCCCAAATGACATTTTTAAGATCCTGGAATATTTCAATTGTTCCGTTGGTCTGTATCTCCACTTTATTATTGGATAAATTTTCAATAAGTTCGCGTAATTCATCTTTTTGTAATAATGGTTCGCCGCCCGTAACGGTAATATAGGGTTCATTTTTAAGTTTTTTTACCAACTCCCCTACTTCCATCTCCATACCATCATCAAAAGCGTATTTTGTATCGCAATATGGACATCTTAAATTACAACCCGTCAATCGCAGGAAAATTGTCCTCATTCCGGTATTTGGACCCTCGCCTTGTAAGG
>CAYVPX010000258.1:0-1603 GCA_964453935.1 uncultured bacterium
TTTTAATTGCTTTTAATGCAGAGGTTATGAATTCATCCTTTGAAAAGTGTGAATATTTTTTATCATAGTCAATTGCCTGCAATGCCATTTCCAATTTATCAATATCTTTTACCAATTGTCCTTCTTTTGTTTTCCCATATTCGAATTCTTCCCAAAGCTCTATGTATTTCCGTCCATTGTTCAACATTCCGAATATTTCCTTAACAGCTTTGAGTTCCATTTCTCTTTTATTCTCCATTGAAACATTGTCAACAGGGGTAATATCCCCTGTTATTATCTCACAGGTCTCATGTATCAAAGCCATTCTTACAACTTTACTATCATCTAAGCCCAATTGATCTGCGAAGAACATTGCTAAAAATGCCGTGGAAAAAGAATGTTCCGCAATCGATTCGCCATCTTCAATTTTCCGTAAAAGCCAACCCCTTCTTTTATTCCCCTTTAATTTTATAATTTCTTTATAGACCTTATAGATATTATCTTCCATACTTTTTCCCTATTTTTCCTTTAATAACGCATTTTTTAACTTGTATATGGTTAATTTCTCGGTTTTACCTTTCACTGAAATTTTTTCATTGTGCATTTCAAATAATTCTTTATATTTCGCAGAAAGTTTATCAAAAACCGCTTTTGAAATAACCAATTTATTATTTACTGTTCTTGTAACCCCTTCTAATCTCGACGCAGTATTTATAGTATCTCCCATTGCAGTATAATCATAAACGCTTTTTGAACCCATATTTCCAATTACTGCTTCCCCAAAATTAATACCTACACCTAATTTAAAATTTTCACCATTTAGTTTATTGTATTCCACAAGAGCATGTAGCATCTGTAATGTTGACTCCACAGCATGGTCACATGCCTTTTCATCCGGAATGGGGGCACCCCAAAATGCCATTATACAATCACCTATATATTTATCCAAGGTACCATTATACTCAAATACCTTTTCAGTCAAAATGGACAAGATATCGTTTAATTTTGATACTACCTCTTCAGGCGAATGACCTTCCGAATAGGTGGTAAATCCTGCAACATCACCAAAAATTATTGCCACCTTTGTTTTTTCACCGCCTAATTTTACCATATGGGGATTGCCAAGCAGAACATGCATCACATTTTTAGGAAGATAATGTGAAAGTAACCGTGCATCCTTTGAAGAAACAAGATAATAATAGGATAATAAATAACCAAAAATAAAAATAAAAAACAAAAGAGGAACAAAAAATAGTAATATCAATTTGGGAAATAACAATATGTGCAGTAGAACAAATATGATAATTAACACAATGGCAGAAAGCGTGGATCTTATATAATCAAATCTTTTATTAATAAATAAATAGACCAAACCGAAAATTATCATAATAAGAAGTGAAATGATATTGCCTTTAAAAGAAAATGGTGTTATAAAGTTTTTTGTTAATAAATTATTTACGATGGTTGCTTCTATCTCAACACCTGGCATTGCCGGTGAGATAGGAGTTGGTCGATAATCGTGTAATCCGGTTGCCGTAACGCCGATAAGAACGATCTTTCCCTTCATATTGATCTTAGAAGTATTGTTCATAATATCAGTCATTTTTATATATGGAATAGTTCT
>CAYVPX010000259.1:0-1550 GCA_964453935.1 uncultured bacterium
TTCCTTGATTCCACATCGAAATAGCCCTTTTCCTTCATTTTCAAAAGGTTATTTTTGAATTCAGGTTTTATCTTACCGGCAATTTCAATAACGCCATTTACCAATTCTTTTCCCTTTTCAAAAGGTTTCAGCGGTTTCTCTGTTAAAAATTCTACTGTCAAATCCCAGGGTTTAATGGAATCAAGTTTTAAATATTTCTTTTTTATATCAAGGATCTTATTATAATATGGCAAAGCTGCATTTTTAATGCCTTCATGGAATTTCATGCAATCTTGAGGTGTATAATCGAAGCGACCCATCTGTTCATGCTTAAAATCCCTGTAATTGGAATAACCGGTGTTTTTTGCCTGTTCTGTTCTATTCTTAATGAGCTTGGTAAAGAGTTCGTTCAATTCACCGCTGACTTTACTTCTTGCATTTGCAACCTCATAATAGGCATTTTTTCTAACTTCCCTATCCGGTGATTTTAAAAACAAACCCATTTGCTGAATGGTATATTCTTTCCCTTGAAATTCAATATTTAAATTACCGACTATATCATAGTATTTATGAGAAAGTTCGGACTCTTCCTTTTCAAGAGTGATGTTTTTTTCAAGCATGAATTTGATTTGATTTTTTACAATTCTCTTATAATTTCCCCAATAACCATCATCCAATTGTTCAAGATACGGCGAACCAACGATCTTTTTCAATATCTTTATTTGATACGGCTTCAATTGAGGATAGATCTCCATGAACATTTTCTTGTACTTTGCCTGATATTCTTCATTATTTGTATCACGCGTTGAATTGATATAAGCCCAAGCCATTGTTTCCGTGATCTCTTTTGTAATATCTTCAACGGTTTTTATAAAATCTTCAAGATCACTTTTATTTTGCGGTTCCACAGCAGTCAGCTTTTCAAAAACAAGCTTCAAATCATCAATGTTTTCCGGATTGAACTTCCTTATTTCAATTTTCATATGCACTCCTTAATTATTTAATATTTTTTGCTATTTCCCAATACCCACCTTTATCAGGTCCAACTCTCCTAATAATATCTAATTTTTTCAACTTCAAAATATTTTTATCAATAGCAGTAGTAGTAATTTTTAATATTTCAGACATCCTTTTTTTGCTTATTCTTCCATCTTCTACAACTAATAAAATTATTCTTAATTGATTTTCTACCAACTTACTACCAACCCTTTCTACTAACTTACTACCAACCCTGTTATTCAAAAGTATTAACAATTCTTTTTTAGATAATTTTCTCAATGAAATATTATTTTTATCTGAACCTTTCTCGAATTCTATAACTTTTTTTCTTTGAAAAGTTATAATGAACATATCAGCAATAACCTCGAATTTAGTATTTGGCTCCTTCGATAAAATTAGCTCTATTCCTCTCCCCAAAAAGTATAAACCATTAATTTTAATGTGCTTTTTATATTCCATATTCATAGTGTTATTTTACACTTTTTTTATTTAAAATCAAAGGAATTTGCTATTTAATCTTTTCTGCTTCATAGTAAACATTAATAAAATATCTTGAACAAATATATAAAAAC
>CAYVPX010000260.1:0-1543 GCA_964453935.1 uncultured bacterium
ATGTCCCAATAATTCAATAAATTCAATGAGAAATTTATTCTTTTCCCTTGCAATTACTTCATTTTTTTCTTTTTCTAATCTTTTTTTAAATTTTTCCAGTTCTTCCATATTGTCTTTTTTAATTTTTTCCAATAATTCTTTATTCTTGTTATTCATTTCTTTGAAACGAATAATCTCATTGTCCTTTTCGCTCAACATTTCTTCTGCTATATTTTTATCATTATTTATATTGATCAATAATTTTTTAAGTGCCTTTTTATCTTTATACATCTTTGAATATTCTCTATACATCTGCTTTATCTTATTATAGTTCATATTTACCTCCCATTTCTATATTTATCAGTTAAAATATTTGAAATAATGGTTGAGAACTTATTTATGAAATCAATATTAAAATCATACGACATCGTTTTATTTCCCATTATACCGAGAATACCTGCAACATCGTTTTCTATCCTAAATGGTGAAATAATCATACTATAATCGATTAGTTCTTGAGAATTAAGTTCTTTTCCAATAAAGATCTTTGCTTCATCAAAGCCGGAATACTTGGTTACCAATTCTTTTATTTCATTATGTACAACAAGTTCTTTTATATTTTTACCATTGGAACCCGCCACATCTTCAATATGAACTTCTTCGAATTCTGTCATTATGATCTGCAACTTTCTTAATATTTTATCCACTACCGTTTGATATTTTTTCAATTCACCTTCCATTTGAGCAACTTTATTGCTAACATAATCTATAATTTCGCTAAGGAACATTTCATCTGAATGATCATTAATAACTTTCTCAACAATTTTAATAACCTTATCATTTATCAATTCCTCATTAATGAAAAATACCTTGTTCAATATAATACCACTCTTTAAAAATATTAAAGCCAACGCCTGTTTCTTAGATAATAATGTTAATTTGATATGTTCAATCTTCTGGGATTCTACATTTAAACCCAATGTAAATGCAAGTTCATTGGTAAATTGAGATATTAGCTGTGTCGCAATATTCATAACATACCCAAGATCAATTAGTTTTTCTTGAATATATTTTTCAATATTTCTCAGTTCTAATGTCATAATTTTATTCATGTCCATTAAATGATCGACATAATATCGGAATCCAATATCTGTTGGTATTCTGCCGGCAGAAGTATGAGGTTTAAAAAGAAATCCCAATTCCTCAAGATGTGAAAATATATTTCTTATTGTAGCGGAAGAAAACCCCAGATTGTATCTTTCTTTCAAATATTTTGATCCAATAGGCATTAAGGTTTTTGAATATTCTTTAACAAAAATCCTTAAAATAAATTTTTCGCGCTCATTGAGCTTTATCTCTCTGTCCATATTGTTATTTTAATATTTTTTATGCTTTTTTTCAAGTAAAATGGGGACGGTGTTTCAAATTGTTCAAATTCTTAGAAAAAAAATAAGGATTCTTACGCATAATAGGAGTCAAAAGTCAAAAGTCGAAAGTCGAAAGTTCAATGTCATAATTAAATACTGAGATTCCTACGGGAACAAGTTCCCTCTGAATGACTTTC
>CAYVPX010000261.1:0-1534 GCA_964453935.1 uncultured bacterium
CTTTTTAATGCCAATCCATTAACAGGCTCTATTGGTGTTGTTACAATTAACCTTCCCAGAATAGCATATTTAAGTCCCAATAAAGAAGCGTTTTTAAAAAGATTGGAAGAAAAAATGGAAATTGCAAAGGAAAGTTTAGAGGTTAAAAGGAAATTAATTGAAAAATTAACAGAAAGTAATCTTTATCCATATACAAGATATTGGCTTAAAACAATTAAGGATGAGAAAGGAGAATTCTGGGCAAATCATTTCTCAACCATAGGGCTCGTTGGAATGAATGAAGCAGTGCTAAACTTTCTAAAAATGCCATATTATTCACAAGAAGGTAAGGAATTTGGAAAGGAAGTGCTTGATTTCATGCTTAATAAATTAAAAGAATTTAAAAAAGAAACAGGAAATCTTTACAATTTAGAGGCATCACCGGCGGAAAGTGCAAGTTATCGTTTAGCAAAAAAAGATCTCCAATTCTTCGGTGATATTATAACAGCAGGTTCTACCGATACGCCGTATTATACTAACTCAGTTCATCTTCCGGTTTGGGAAACAAGAGATGTTTTTGAAACATTGGATCATCAAGATGATCTACAGTCAAAATTTACAGGTGGAACAGTTATTCACTTCTTCATTGGAGAAGAGATCCATGATATAGATCCATTAAAAAACCTCATTAAAAATATTTCACAAAATTATAAATTACCTTACTTCTCTATTACACCTACATTCAGTATTTGCCCTGTTCACGGCTATACAATGGGAGAACATTGGATATGTGAAAAGGAACACTCGGAAGAAGAATTAAAAATATACGGAAAAACTGATGATGAAGGAAATGTTGTTATGCCAATGGAGGTTTATTCAAGAATAGTGGGATATTATAGACCGGTGCAGAACTGGAATAAGGGTAAGCAGAAAGAATTTAAGCAAAGAATTGACTATAGTTTCAACAGAGCATTAAAGAATCTTAAATGATCAAAGGGTTAGAACAATTAACATTAGTTGATTATCCGGGGCATATTGCTGCAACCATTTTTACAGGCAATTGCAATTTCAGATGTCCTTGGTGTCACAATAAGGATATTTCATATATAAATCCTGATGCTTTCCCAGATATACCAGAGGATAATATTTTGAAATTTATGAGATCTCGAATTGATAAACTCGAGGGTTTATGTATTACAGGCGGTGAACCAACGATCTGGGGTGAGAGATTAATGAACTTTATGAAAAACGTTAAGGAGCTTGGATTCTTGGTAAAACTTGATTCCAATGGTACACATCCAAATTTTTTAATTGAAGCAAAAAAAAGAAATATTGTTGACTATATTGCAATGGATATAAAGAATATTTTTGAAAAATATGCTGAAACCGTTGGGTTAAAAGAATTGAACCTTGAACCCATAAAAAAAAGCATCAATATTTTAAAAGATAAATTTCCGGAACATCATCAATTTAGAACAACAATGGTCCCCAATCTTGTATTTGAGGAAGATATTGTAAAAATGGAAGAGTATATTGGGGAAAAGATTACAAGACA